>JBGPMJ010000001.1:0-37599 GCA_041486935.1 Candidatus Limnocylindria bacterium
CGTCCTCGGCAGCGACCGGCGCCTCGGCCAGCTCGGGCGAGCGGAGGGCGATCTCCAGCGCCGACGAGACCCGGTCGCGCAGGCCCTGCTCGCCGTCGAGCGCGAGCGCGGTCTCGCCGAGCGTCGGGCGCACTCGCACCGCGTCCACGAGGAGGGCCACCGCACCCAGCAAGGGGATCGCGGCGGCGGCCACGCGGCCCCACTCGAGGGGCACGATCCGGGCGGCCAGCGCGAGCGCAAGCTCGAGGCCCATGACCGCGGCCAGCGCGAAGGTCCCGTCGCGCACGACGCGGCGGAGCCACAGGCGGCGGCGGAACGGCCGCAGCCCGTCGCGGATCTGGTCGAGCGTCGGATCGAGCGTCATGCCGTCGCTTCGGGGGAGCGCCGGCGGCGGCGCGGCAGGCGAACGAGCCGGCGCGTCGGCGCCACGAGCTGTGCGGACAGGAAGGTCAGCAGGAGCGCGGTGGCGATGAAGGCAGCCGCGCTCTGTGGCCAGAAGGCGTCGCGCGGCAGGCCCGTGACGGTCGGCTGCTGGATGGGCTCGGGGCCGACGGCATCGGCCAGGACGGCGGGCTGCGCGCAACGCCCATTCGGCGGGCACGGGGCCGCAACGATCGAGACTGCACCGCCGGCGGCATCGAAACCGCTCCCGCCACCGAATGTCGCCCCGAAGTAGGGCTTGCCGGTGACGGCGCTGATGATGGAGCAGGCCGCGTCGTAGCCGCTCGACGAGGTGCCGCAGATGAGGTCGAGGTCGGCGATGAAGGGGTTGAGCCAGAGGATCTGCTGTGCCGGCCGACCGGCCGACGTGTTGCCGTTGCCGGGCACGACGCCGCCGGCCTGGCTGATGCCCGACGTGGCGAAGAGGAAGACCCAGACGACGGCCGTGCCGATGCTGAGGGCGAGCATGGTGAGGTACGTCAGCACGGTCGCCATCTGCGTCCGGCGCACGAGCGCGGAGACGAACAGCCCGATGGCGCCGAAGCCGATGGCCACCGCGAACAGGAGCACGTAGCCCCGCACGAGGTCCTCCGGCCCGACACCGCCGAAGAGGAAGACGATGGCCGCCAGGGGCACCGAGGAGAGGATGAGCAGGAAGACGTAGGCCAGCGCGGAGATCAGCTTGCCCGCCACGAGGGCGAACGAGCTGAGCGGCGTGGCCACGAGCAGGTCCAGGGTCTGCTTCTCGCGCTCGAGCGAGATGGCGCCGCTGGTGAAGGCCGGCGCGAGGACCGCGACGAGCAGCGTCTCGATGACCAGCAGGCCGCTGAAGAGCGAATGCCCGATCTGCGCCGAGAGGGCCACGGACGGGAAGCCGATGCCGCCCCAGGGATTCGCGTACGTCGCCGCGGCGTTCCGCTGGAACTCGTAGATGCCCCAGGCGAAGACCGACAGGAGGACGAGGTAGAAGGTCAGGACGGCGAAGGCGCGGCGGCCGCGCATCCGCCCGCGCAGCTCCTTGGTGCCGACCGCGATCATGCCCGTGGCCAGCCAGCCGAGCCCGGCCCCGACGCGGCGCAGCGGGTTGCGTACCCGGATCGCGACCGCGGTCATCGTGCGCCCTCCGTCGGCGTCTGCCCGGCGTCGTCGCCGGCGGCCTCGCGCGCCGTCACCTGCAGGAACAGCTCCTCGAGGTCGGAGGCGGCGCGGGCGTAGGTGGCGATGCTGTGTCCGCTGCCGACGGCCCGCGCCAGCAGCGCGGCGCTCTCGGCGTCATCGCCCCGGAAGGCCAGCTCCAGCCAGCCGTCGTCGTGGCGCTCCACCGCGACCACGGTCGGATCGGCCGTGAAGAAGGCCGCCGCTGCCTCGATGGCCGGCGCGTCGCCCAGGACGCGGGTGCGCAGCACCGCACCGGCACGCAGGCGCGTCTCGATGTCGGCCACGCGGCCGGAGGCGAGGACGCGTCCCCGATCGATGATCGTGACGCTCGTGCACAGCTCCTCGAGCTCGGGCAGGATGTGGCTGCTGATGAGGATCGTCTTGCCCAGCGCGCGCAGCTCGCGGAGGAGCTCACGCAGCTCGACGCGGGCGCGCGGGTCGAGGCCGGAGGCCGGTTCGTCCAGGAGCAGCACGGAAGGGTCGTGGACGAGCGTGTGGGCGAGGCAGAGCCGCTGCTGCATGCCCCGGCTGAGTGCCTGGACGGGGGCCTCGCGCTTGTCGGCGAGGTCGACCAGCTCGAGCAGGTCGCCGACCATCTGGCGCCGTCGCGCCGGCGGCAGGCCATAGCAGCGGGCGAAGAAGTCGAGGTACTCCCAGACCTTCATGTCGTCGTAGACCCCGAAGCTGTCGGGCATGTACCCGATGACGCGGCGCACCGCGTCCGGTTCCCGGACCACGTCGGCGCCGGCCACCTCGGCCCGGCCGGCAGTCGGCATGAGCAGGGTTGCCAGCATCTTGAGCGTCGTCGTCTTGCCCGCCCCGTTGGGTCCCACGAGACCGTGGATCTCGCCGACGGCCACCTCGAGGTCCAGGCCGGCCACGGCCAACGTGCCGTCGTAGCGCTTGACGAGGCCCTCGGTGCGCACGGCCAGGCTCACGGGATGGTGCCCTCCATGGCGACCGAGAGTGTGAAGTAGACGCTGCCCTGGCCCTCGATGGCGCGGTTGACGAAGCGCACGAGCAGGCGGCCGGTGGTGTCGAGGTAGCGCTCCGGGTTCGCGACCTTGACCGCGGCATTCGGACCCAGGTGCTCGAACTCCATCCAGAGCCCGGTCGTGCGGTCGAAGAGCTGGTAAGCCGGGATGCCGTCGAAGGGAGCGCCGGTGGGCCGCATCTGGCCGGTGGGGTCGTCCTGGGACGGCTGGCGGTCGTCCGGCAGCGGCGGCACGGGGTCGCCCTTGGCCTGCGGGACGAAGCTCGGGTCACCCTGGGTCATGCCCAGCGTCAGGCTCGTCGCGCGGAGCTCGCCGGAGAAGGCGATGGGCGCGAATTCGACGGACATGGAGCCATGGCTCAGCGAGAAGGCCGAGCCCTGGTCGAAGGCCTCACCCGCGTCCGCACCGATGACCGTGTGGTGGATCAGCTCGTCGGGGAAGACCGTGCGCCCGCCGATGCGCACGTCCATCGGCAGCAGGTAGAGCGCCTCGCCGACCTGCGCCGCCTTCTCATCGCCGACGTCCACGGCCAGCGTCGTGGCCGTGCGCCAGCCGACGAGCATTGCGCCGTCGCCGCCGATGGTGCCCACCAGGGTCGAGAACTTCCCGGTGTAGCCGGTCAGCTGGTCGATGACCGTGCGGCGGGTGAGGGTGCGGCTGCTGGCGGCGTCCCCGCCGCCCGACTGCGAGCCGAAGAGACGCTCGCTCAACGGCAGCCCGAAGACGTTGCTGACGCCCAGCGGGAGGTCGACGCTGACCGTCTGGCCGGGGGCCAGGTCGCCGAGGCGGACCAGGCTGCCGCCGAAGACGACCGCGGCCGCCTCGATCTTCTCGTCCGATGCGTTGGTCACCGTGCCGCGCACGCGGTCGGTCGCCAGCTCCAGCTTCGCCTCGATCTTCGGCGTCGGGAGCGCCGTCTCGGCCCGGAAGGCGCGCAGCACGCCGTAGGCGACCTCGTAGCCGCGCAGTCGGGCGGGGTCGCCGAGGAGGATGTCGAGCGGCTGGCCGTAGGCGCCCTGCTGCTGCATGCTGATGGGGTTCGAGAGGAGAGCGCCGCCGGCGACCTTGACGTCGAAGGCCCGCCGTGTCGGCGAGAAGACGCCGACGTAGACCTGGCCCAGCCCGGTCTCGGCACCGGTGGCGCCGCGCACGATGGCGATCTCGTTGACGACCGTGTCGCTGCCCTTCAACAGCCGCCCCAGCCCGAACGCGCCGGCGGAGAAGACGACGATGAGCAGCGGCATCGTCAGCCAGGCCCATTCGCGGCGGTCGAGGCGGCGCAGGATGAGGTAGTTGACCGGTCCGATGAGCACGATGTAGGCGACCAGCAGGACCAGCAGCTGCTCGACCGGCGGCAGGCTGACGGCGGACAGGTAGTTCAGGGCGGCGACGATGGCGCTGTCGTCGGGCAGCGCGAGCGGGTTGACCACCGCGCCCGGCGTCATGGGCACGGCCCGCCGCCAGAGCGATCGCGCCCCGGCCGAGCCGGCGATGCCCGCCTGCCCCGGGTCCACACCCACGATGAGCACGTCGCCCTGGCCGACCGATCTATCCGCGGCGATGATGTCGTCGCCGCTGCGAGCCAGGACCGATCCCTCGATAAGCGTCCCGCCCAGCACCGGCAGCCGCTCGCCGAGCGCCGGGTCCGCACCCAGCAGGGAGCCGAGGTCGGCGGGCGTGGCGTCGACCGTGCGCGTCGGGCGGAAGGGCAGGATCGCGTCGGGGAAGCCGCCCAGGGTCGTGGCGCCGGTCGAGCCGCCGAGGATGACGAGACGTCCGCCCAGGCCCAGCCAGGCCCGCAAGGCGTCGAGCTGCGCCTCGTCGAGCTTCGAGCTGTCCACGTCCTGCCAGACCAGGCGGTCGATGGCCGACCAGGCCTCGATGCGGCCGGGCAGATCGGCCGGGGAGAGCGACACGATGGCTGCGACGGGCATGTTGGGGTTGGAAAGCGCGGCCGTCAGGTCGGGGATGAGGCGGCCGGGCTGCTCGGCGACGACGACGACGATTGGCTGGTAGGCGTCGTGCGCGGTGATCGGCACCTTCGTGTTGGCCAGACGCTGGCCGCCGGCGATGAGCTCGATCACGATGTCGTGCCCGAAGATCGAGGGCTGTGCGTAGAGGAGGTAGCGCTTCTTCGAGTTCGTCGGCAGGTCCACCAGCGCGCCGTACGTCGATGCGCCGGGCTGTCCGCCGCCGAGACGCAGCTCGCCCGAGATGGCCGGGCCGTCGTTGGCGAGGTCCACCTCGACCGCCGACCAGGCGCCGACCCGGACGTGGCCGCCGACGAGCGCGCGCGCGGTCATCGTCACGTCCTGCGCCGCGGCCGCGGGCGCGGCTGCGGCGGGCAGGAACAGGGCGGTCACGAGGCCCAGCGCGGCGACGAGCCGAAGGGATCGGCGGGCGGGGCGGATGCCGAGCGTGGCGTACGTGCGCATCGGGCCTCAGTCTGACCGGTGGATGGTTGCGCTGCGAGCTAGACGCCTGAGGCCGGCCGAAAGTTGCACGAGGGTCGCGGCTGGGGCGCCGATGGGCCGGAACGCCCGAGGCGTCGAGCAGGGACGTCGGCTACGATAGGCGTCCCGTGCCCACGCTGCGACCCTTCCGTGCCCTGCGCTACGACCCGGCGGCCATCGGCGATGTCGCTGCGGTCCTCAGCCCACCCTACGACGTGATCTCGCCGGCGCAGCAGGCCGCGCTCGCCGCCCGCCACCCGCGCAACTCGGTCCTGCTCGACCTGCCGCCCGACCAGCCGGGCGACGAGCCCGGTGCCCGCTACCGGCGTGCCGCCGCGGCCTTCGCCGCGTGGCGCAGCGACGGCACGCTGCGCAAGGACCCCACTCCCGCCATCTACGCCTACGAGCAGGTGTATGACGTGCCCGGCACGTCCGTCGAGCGGACGCAGCGCGGCTTCTTCGCCCGCCTCGCCCTGGAGAGCTTCGGGCCGGCCTCCGGCGTGCTGCCCCACGAGCGCACCCTGGGTGGGCCGAAGGAGGATCGCTACGCGCTCCTGAAGGCGACCGGCGCGAACTTCAGTCCGATCGTCGGGCTGTACGAGTCGCCATCTGGCGAGAGCGGGCAGCTGCTGGCGTCGGTCGCCGTCGAGCCGTCGGTGACCGCGGTCACCGACGATGACGGGGTGCGCCATCGCCTGTGGGTCGTGCCCGTCGGCCGGCGCGGGGACGGGAGCCCGGGATCCCGGCTCATCGAGCTCGCCGAGGCCGGGCCGATCACGATCGCCGACGGCCATCACCGCTACGAGACGGCGCTGCGCTACCGCGACGAGCGGGCCGTCAACCGCGCCTGCACCATCGACCCGCCCTACGAGTTCATCCTGACGCTCGTATTCGACCTCGCCACCACCGAGATGACGATCCTGCCCACCCACCGCGTGGTGCGCGGCGGGCCACCGGAGGCGGAGCTGCCGGCCGCCATGGAGCGGCTGTTTCGGGTCGAGCCCCTGCTGGGCGCGGAGGCGCTCGTCGCCGCGTTTCCCCCCACCGGTGGCGGGGGGCACGGCCCCCGCATCGGGTCCTGGGCCGGCGGCCGGGCGGCGCTGCTGAGGCCGCGTCCGGAAGCCATCGAGCCGCTCCTGCCCGCGGACGCCTCGCCGGTCCTGCGCGGGCTCGGCGTGACCGTCCTGGAGGCCGCGCTCGGTGCCATCCACGGCGTCGATCGCGCGGCCATCGCCGCCGGCGAGCGGATCGACTACGTCAGGGACGCCGTTGCGGCCATCGCGGCGGTGGACCGCGGCGAGGGCGATGCGGCCTACCTGCTCGAGCCCACCGACGCGGCGGACGTCGCGCGTGTCGCGCGCGGGGGTGAGCTGATGCCCCAGAAGTCGACCTACTTCTATCCCAAGCCGGCCACCGGGCTGCTCTTCAGCCCGGGCGAGTGGTGAGCCCTCCCATGGACCGAGACCAGGACGCCCCCATCAGGCTGCCCCTTCGACCGAACGAGCGCCCGCCTGCGCTGCGGCCGATCCGCAAGGACGAGGTCGACATCCTCGAGCGCGGTGTCCACATCGAATCGTGGCTGCCCGAGCGCCGCTCGCGGCGCCGGCCGCTCCTGTTCGTGCACGGGGAGCTCGGCGGCTCGTGGCTCTGGCACCGCTACCAGGAGTACTTCGCGCAGCGTGGCTGGGAGGGCCACGCCCTGAACCTGCGCGGCCACTACTGGTCGGACACGACCGACTACGAGACGCTCGACTTCGGCACCTACATCGGCGACGTCGAGGCGGCCGTGGACCGGCTGGGCGGCAACGTCGTCATCGTCGGCCACGGCGTCGGCGGGCTCCTGGCCCTCAAGACGGCGGAACTCCAGCCGATCGCGGGCCTCGTCCTCATCAGCCCGGCCCTGCCGGCCGCGCTGCGCACGCCCGCGCGTCTTCACCAGCTGCGGACCGTGCCCGAGGTCTTCCGCCGGGACCTCGTCGGCTGGGCCGGGATGCCCGAGCAGCTCCGGCGGCACAACCCGGACCTGACCATCGCGGACGTGCTGCGCGTGCAGCACATGATGGGCGCCGAGTCGGGCCAGGCCCGCCGCGACGTGCTGGCCGGCGTGCCCGTGGACCGCGCCGCGGTCGGCGAAGGGACGGCGATGCTCGTCGTCGGCGGGGGCCTCGACCGGCTCTACCCTGAGGGGGACTCCGAACGCCTCGCCGCCTGGCTCGGTGCCGAGTACCAGCCCTACGGGGCGCACTCGCACTACGGGCTGGTGCTGGGCGAGGAGTCCCACGAGCAGGTGGCCGCCTCGATCCGGGCCTTCCTCGAGGCGCATCGGCTGTAGGCGACCCGAGGGCTCGGGCGTCGGGAGTCGTGCTACACTCTCGGCCGCTCCGGCGGCCCTACCCGCCGGGCCAGCGCGCCGCATTCGTCTAGAGGCCCAGGACACCGCCCTCTCAAGGCGGAGACCACCGGTTCGAATCCGGTATGCGGTACCAGACGCACATCCCCGACGCCCCCGGACCGCGCCCCGGGGGCGTCTTCATCGGCCCTAGACTTGCGTGGCCATGAACCTCCCCACGAGGCGCCAGCGCCTGGTCATCCTCGCCGAGGACCAGTTCGGCGAGATCGGCTCGAAGACGGCGCTCGGCGTCATCCGGTACGGCCGCGACACGATCGTCGCCGTCATCGACTCGACCCGCGCCGGCCGCAACGTGCGCGACTGGCTCGGCGATCCGTACGACATCCCGGTCGTGGCCACGCTCGCGGAGACGCTGCCCGCCCGCCCCACTGCGCTGCTGCTGGGCACCGCGCCGGCCGGCGGCAAGCTGCCCGACAGTTGGCGCACCGTCGTGCTCGATGCGATCCACGCCGGGATGCACATCCGCTCGGGCCTGCACACGTTCATCGGCGACGATCCCGAGTTCGCGACAGCGGCGGCCGCGGCGGGCGTCGAGATCACGGACTACCGGCGCTCGCCGGAGCGCATGGAGGTGTCGAGCGGCCGCGAGCACCTGCCGGGCAAGAAGGTCATCCTCACCGTCGGAACGGACTGCGCCCTGGGCAAGATGAGCGTGGCGCTCGAGCTGCGCCGGGCCGCCCTGAACGCCGGCCTCGCGGGCGTCTTCGTGCCCACCGGCCAGACGGGCATGATGATCGACGGCTGGGGCGTGGCCGTGGACCGCGTCATCAGCGACTTCCTCAACGGCACCTGCGAGTGGCTCGTGGAGCAGGCCGAGGCGATGGGCGACTGGATCTTCGTCGAGGGCCAGGGTTCGCTCGACCACCCGGCCTACAGCGCCGTCACGCTGGGGCTGATCCATGGCTGCACGCCGCAGGCCATGGTCATGGTCCACCAGGCCGGGCGCACGCACCACCACGGCTGGGAGGAGACGCCGCACATGCTGAAGCCGCTGCCCGGGTACATCCGCCTGCACGAGCAGGTGGCCGCGTTGGTGGCGCCCTCGATCGTGGCCTGCGTGGCGCTGAACACGAGCCTGTTCTCCGAGAGCGAGGCCCGCCGCGAGATCGCGCGCACGGCCGAAGAGACCGGCCTGCCCACGGACGACCCCTACCGCTTCGGAGGTGAGCGCCTCCTCGACGCACTGCGCGAGCGCCTCGGGTGAGGGTCACCACCGAGGTCCTCGAGCTCCCGTTCCGCGATCCCTTCCGCATCGCGCGCAAGCTGCCGCACCACACCGCCTCGACCGTCATCGCTACCCTCGAGGATGAGGACGGGGCGACCGGCATCGGGGAGGGCTTCCCGGATCCCTACTATGGCGAGACGCCCGAGACGGCCGTCGCCGTGATCCCCGTCCTCGTCGAGGAGCTCGCGGAGCTCGGTCCGGCGCCGCGCGATCTCGCCGGCGCCCGTGAGTGGCTGGTGGCCGCATCGCTCGCCATGGACGAGCGGATCGCGCACAACGGCGCCGCCAAGTGCGCCGTCGACATCGCCCTCCACGATCTCGTCGGCAAACGGCTCGGGCTGGCGCTCCCGGAGCTGCTCGGCACGCCCCGGGAGCTGCCGCCGACCGACTTCACCATCGGCATCGACGAGCCCGAGGTCGTCGCCCAGCGCGCCGCCCGGGCGGCCCATTTCCCGGCCTTGAAGATCAAGCTGGGCGGCCCGGCCGACCTGGCCACGCTCGAGGCCGTGCGGGGCGTCTTCGGTGGTCCCATCCGCGTCGACGCGAACACGGGCTGGACGCCCCAGGTCGCCGAGTCGCTGCTGCCCGAGTGCGTGCGCCTCGGCGTCGAGCTCATCGAGCAGCCCTTCAAGGCCCGGCGGCTCGACCAGCTGCGCTGGCTCCAGGAGCGCAGCCCGCTGCCCATCGTGGCCGATGAGAGCGCGGTCGTCGAGGCCGACCTCGAGGGACTCGTGGGCGTCGTCGCCGGCGTCAACGTGAAGCTGGCCAAGGTGGGCGGGGTGGGCCCGGCGCTGCGCATGATCCGGCGCGCCCGCCAGCTCGGGTTCCGCATCTTCCTCGGTTGCATGGAGGAGACGAGCCTGGGCATCGCCGCCTCCGCGGCCGTGGCCGGTCTCGTGGACTGGGCCGACCTCGACGGCTGCCTGCTCCTCGCGGCCGATCCGTTCGACGGCCTTGTGCTCGGGCCCGACTGCCGCTGGCGGCTGCCGACGGCGCCCGGCGTGGGCGTGGTCCGCCGCGCATAGGGCGGCCCGACCCGTTCCCGCGGGTGCTGTGGACAACTTGGTGGACAAGATGGTGGACAGACCCTCTTCGCAACCGGGGGGCCCCGCGCGTACCATATGGGGGCACTCATCCGGGGGCGGACGAACTCCCCGGAGCTGCGGCTCCCAAGCGTCCAGGGTGGCGACCGAACGCCGTCCACGGGCTCCCGCAGGACCCATGTCCGTGCCTGCACGCGCCCGCGAAGCGAAGGAAGGAGGGTCCCGCCGTCGATGGAAGTGCCCCGCGGGATCCGCGCTGACGAACCGCCGCCCGATCAGCACGGCGCCGCCTCGACCGAGGCGGTCGCGTTCGTTCGGTTCTGCTACGCGCGCCGCCGCGTGGGCTGGCCGGAGCTCTACGACGAGATGTGCGCGGTCGCTTCCCGGGGCGCCTTCCGCGGCTGGGGCCACGCCGAGCTGGCAGAGCATGGCATCTGCTTCACGCTCTTCGACATGCCCGGCCTGGCCGCCATCGCCGCGGTCGTGAGCCGCGAGGAGCGCGAGCGGTCACGGGGCCGGTCGTCGGCGGGGGCCGATGGTGCGGACGGGCGTCTGGCCGCCGAGTCGGGCGCCGCGACTGATCTCTAGACGCGGATGCGCCGGCGGGCGAGCTCGCCCTCGATCTGGCGCTCGGCCTCCACGTATCGGTCGATCTCGTCGCGCAGCTGGTTCGCCTCGGGGACGTAGAGGTGCACCTGCTGCTGGAGGATGTACGAGAGGCGCCGGCTGGTCATCCGCGCGTGATCGAGATTCTTCATGAGCACGAGCGGGTCCATCGCCGCGAGGTCGTCGGGGTGGTACATCTGGCGCATGTCGCGCCGAGTATAGGACTCAGAGGAGGCGCAGGCGGCCGCCCGGCGGCCACTCCCAGTCGATGGGCAGCGTGGCCGCGGCCAGCGCCCGGCGGCGGCCCTGCTCGGTCGGCGCCATGACCAGCAGGCGGTCAGTCTTCGTCGTGCGCCCGGCCTCGTCGCCCCAGATCTTCGTCATCTTGCGATGGGCGGCGATGTCGTCGAGCGCCACGCCCGCGAGGCGATAGCCCTCCGGTGCGGCGGACCGCTCCCAGACGGTCTCGGCCAGCCCGACCCCGCCCCGGATAGGGCGACCGCGGTCGAGCTCCACGTCCCCGATGACGAGTACCACCACGGCGTCGTCGGTGAGGGCCGGGCGGAGGTCGGCGAGGACCTGGCGCATGAAGGCGAGGTAGGCGTCGAGCCGGTGGGCGTCGTCGAGCAGGGCGTCCACGGCATCCGGGTCCACGCCCAGGAACCAGAGCCGGAGCCAGTTGTAGTAGCCGTACTTCACGGTGCGCAGATAGGGGGGGCTGGTCACCACGAGACGGGCGCGGTCGGGGAGCGACCGCTCCCGAAGGGCACGCCGCGCCCGGGAGCCGACGTCGCGGGCGTCGCCGAGGAGGGCGATGCCGCGCACCGCCGGCAGGTCATGGCGCAGGAGGCGCTTGAGCTTGGCGTCGAGGCAGGCGAACAGGTCGCGCTCCGAGGCGCGGAAGCCCGTCCGCGCCACATAGTCCCGGACGTAGCGGGGGGCCATGCTGAACGAGTTCGGCATGAGGTCCGAGAGGTAGGTCTGGCTGCGGCCGTGGAGGATGCCGGTCAGCGCGCCGGCGATGAAGCGGTCAGCGCGGTCGTCGCGGTCCAGCGCCTCGCGCACGAAGAGGACCTGGGCCAGCGTCCGCGGGTGGAAGGCCAGTGCGACCTCGTGGGGGAGGGGAGCCGGGGCCGCGTGGCCGCGCGCCGCGGGGACGTCGAAGCCGCCAGGGCCGGGCCGAGCGATCGCCTCGGCGGCCAGTGCGCTCCAGCGCGGCGCTTCGGCCGACCAGCGCACGCGCAGCAGGCTCACGCGCGCGGCCAGCTCAGCCCGGTTGGGCGGGTCCACCTTGGCCGCCGTCAGCAGGTGGGCCATCGGGTTGAGGTCGTTGCCGACCCCCACGCGGCCCTCCGCACAGGCCTGGAGCGGCGTCGTGCCACGGCCGCTGAAGGGGTCGAGGACGACGTCCCCGGGCCGGCTGTAACGGGCGATGAAGGCGTGCGTCAGCGCCGCCGGGAACATCGCGAGATAGCTGCACATGGGGTGGAACGCATGGCCCCAGAGGCGCTGCTGGTCCTTCCACTCGGGCGCGATCGGGAGGCGCGGCAGCTCCGGGACGAGGCCGACCTCGAGCTGGCCGGGGGCGATGCGCTGCGGGGCGGCCACGGTGAGTGAGTTGCCTCGGTAGCTGCGAGTCGATGGGCGCGCGGCGGAAGGGCCGGCAGGATAGCACGCCCGTTCGAGCGGTCGTCAAGCCCCCGCCTGCGCCCGATTCGACGGCTTGCGGCGTCGGCCGGTAGCATCCGCGCGTCCTCCTCGCGCCGGCGTGATTCCCCAAGGAGCACTCGAGCAAGTCCCGATGAGCGCGATCCCCATCACGTTCCGCGCCTATGTCGCCGACAAGGCCGACGACGGCTCCGTCGCGCGCGGCGTGCGCACCTTCGCCGAGGCCGACCTGCCCCCGGGCGAGGTCGAGATCCGGATCCTGTGGTCGAGCGTCAACTACAAGGACGGCCTGGCCACCATCGCCAACGGCAGGGTGGCGCGCATCTCGCCACTCATCCCGGGCATCGACCTGGCGGGCGAGGTGGTGTCCTCGGCCGACCCGGGCATCGCGGTCGGGTCGCAGGTGCTCGCCCACGGCTATGAGCTGGGCGTCTCGCGGCACGGCGGCTTCGCCGAGTACCAGCGGGTGCCGGCCGGCTGGGTCGTGCCGCTGCCGGGGGGTCTCACGCCGCACGAGGCGATGGCGGTCGGGACGGCGGGATTCACGGCGGCCATGAGCGTGCTCCGCCTCGAGGAGCGCGGCCTCGTCCCGGGCAGCGGCCCGGTGCTGGTGACCGGTGCCACCGGGGGCGTCGGGCGGACAGCGGTGGGTGTGCTCGTGGCGCGCGGCTACGAGGTCTGGGCGGCGACCGGCAAGCCCGAGGCGGCCGAGGAGCTGCTGGCGCTGGGGGCCTCCGGCGTGCTCGACCGGTCGGAGGTCACGGCGGAGAGCCCCAGGCCGCTCGAGTCGGAGCGGTGGGCGGGCGCCGTGGACTGCGTCGGTGGCTCGACGCTGCCCTACATCCTGCGCACGCTGCGCTACGGCGCGGCGGTGGCGGCCAGCGGCAACACCGGCGGGCCGGGCTTCTCGACTACGGTCTTCCCCTTCATCCTGCGCGCCGTGGCCCTGCTGGGCATCGACTCCGTGCCGCTGCCGATCGAGGAGCGGCGGCGGATCTGGGCCCGCATCGCGAGCGACTTCCGGCCGCGCGGCCTGGGCGAGTCGCTCACGGAGGTGACGCTCGACACGCTCGACGCGGCGCTCGACGACATCCTCGCGGGCCGCGCCCGCGGTCGGTGGGTCGTCCGTGTCGGCGCGTAGGCCCGGGGTACCATGGCGCCGTGTCCCCGTAGCTCAGTGGACAGAGCAACCGCCTTCTAACAGGGCCCGTCGGTTCGACGTGCTCCTGAGCGTGGGTACAGGACCGGATAGGCCGCTGTTAGTTGCTCAGTACGAGCGTCGGTAGCCGTCTTCGCCCCGATGAGCGCCAGCACGAGACGGCGTTGCTCAGGGGTGAGGTCCGACAGTCTGAGCACCCGCTTCTCGGCATCCGTCATCAGGATGATCGACCGCGCAGCAATGCGATGAGCCACCCGCCCAGCTGGACCATCGCCCAACCTGCCGCGGTCCCTGTCGTGACGAGTAGAGCCACCGCGATGGCACCGCCAACGAACCACAGCGGCGTCCTCGGCTGATCGAGGATGAGGGGCCGCAACACCATGAACGCGCCGAAGCTGAGGACGGCGGTGATCGGCAAAGCCAACCAGCGCCAACCGGCGTGCAACCGGGACGCTAACTCGCTCGTCAGCCGGCCGAAGAGCCACTCGCCAAGCACGAAGACCAACGCGAAGGCGATGGCCACCCCTACCACGCTCGCGACCTGCTCCATCTAGAGGACGGTACCACTCCTCATTTGCGGCCCGCCGTCGCCGCAGCCGCCGCCGGCCGGCCTTGGCCGGGATCGAGGGCGGCGACCGGAGCGGCGGGTCTCGTGGCGCAGCCTACAGGGCGGCGCTTGGCTGCGTCACGCGAAACGATGACGCGATGGCCAGGAATGTCGCTTCGTTCACTACGGCGGATGCCGCGCTGGAGAAAAACGTGAGCTCCCAAAGACGACCGCCAGACGCGAAGACGTAGAGCTCAAGACTGCTCGGCGCCGCCCCCTCATAGCTCCAGCTCCAGCGGAGCACCCGTCCGCCGTATGGGATGTCGACGCTCGTCGCGGTCGGTTCTCCGAGGAGATCTTCGCGAGAGGCGAGGTCCTCCATGTTGCCCGTGACATATGCGTCAAGGGCATCCTCCACTGGCAACTCGCGGGGTACCTCCGCGACGCCCACGCTCATCCTGGCATCGGGGCCGCAAGCAGCGGCGGCCGCGTACAGCGCATCGACGCCCGCCGGGTACCGCAGCCGCTCCATCACCCGATCGTGACACTCGGGGTGGGCGCGGCCGTAGTCGAGCAGAGCCTCTCGGTAGGCGTGAGGCGGACGACCGCCAGCCCACCCGTCGGGAAGCTCAAGGGTGAACGGCAGAGGTGCCGTTTCTCGACGCGATCTGATGCCGATGAGGCGGCTGAACAGTCCCGGCATCGCTGCTCCCTCCGAAACTCTGCTGCACCGTCGCTCTGCATGCTACGGCCGCCGTCGGCTCCGTTCGGCTGGCCGGCGTGGGCCGGGATCGTCGTCGACGACCGGAGCGGGAGCCGGTGAGAGGCTAGGGTGCGTCGCTGACCGGCGGCTTGTCCCGAGCGTGCATCGTCTGAAACGACGCGATCCCGGCGAACGCGTAGGCCACGACCATCGCGCCCTCGACGAGCAGCTGACCGTAGTCGAGCGACGTTCCGCCCACCCCATTCAAGACGCTGATCTCCTGGCTGAGCATCCACGCCACGGCTCCGCCCAACAGGAGGCTGACCACGCCCCCGAAGGCGCCGCCCTTGGTGCCCCCGCGCAAGACCGCGATGGCTGCCAGCAGCGTCGGTACCCCGAGGACTAAGACCACCACGAAGCCCCCGAACGCCGCCCAGTCTTCGGGTTCCCTTGGGGCGAGCATCGCGATCGAGCCCCGGCCCAGCGTCAAGACCGCGAGCGCGAGCAGCGTGAGCCCGGCCACGAGCCGGAGGCGGGGGCGCAACATCACTGATAGAAGACGCGGGGCGGCTCCGGGTGTTACGCGGCGCCGAGTGAGCTGGCATGAGTCAGGTTCCACGCTCCTGGCATGACCGAAGGGTGGGGCATCCCGACGGGAATGTACTGAGTCAGCTTGCCGTCGCGGGACAGGCCGTACATGAACGGCGCCGGCACGTCCGCGTAGGTACCCTACTCACCATGACGACGGACGATCTGGACGATGCTTGGGGCGCCGTCCACGCGGCGCAACTGGTTAGAGGCACCTCTGGATGCGCAGGCTGACCGGCTATCTCGCGCTCGCCGCCATCGGTGCCTGGTTCTCCTACGGGCTGCTCGAGGGCCGCCCGAAGAACGGGCTCGCAACCGATCCGATCATCATCGCGCTCGTGCTCCTCGGTGGCGCAATTCTCCTGCCGGTGGTCGTGTTCGCCGTCAGAGGTAATGATGTCGGGAGCACCTGGGCGGAGTTTTGGGGCCTCCGGCGGATTACGCGCCATCTCGTGACCCTCTCGGCTGGCCTCTCGGTCGTCGTGGTCTGGGACATCGTCCTGCTGCTCATCGCTGACCGCATGGCGGGACGGTGGACCTAGAGGCCGCCTGGGAGGCCGTCCACGACGCCCTCCCGGCGGGCTGGACGGTGCAGCGCCCGACTCGCCACGACGAGGAACGGGAGCGGTCCTGGCACGTCTTCGCCACGGATCTACGGCAGCGGGCGAAGCGGCGGGAGTACGTCGAGGCGACGGGCTGGACGGAAGCCGAGGCGTTGCGCGACCTGCCGGGGCTGCTGCGGGCGTGGAGGGTGGAGGCGGTGTAAAGGTCGGCGGACTAGCGGGCCGGCCTGTCTCTCGTGACCCCCCAAGCGGCCCGACGCCGGAGTGCCTCCTCGGCCTGTGCGGTAGCCATGACGAACGCGGCACGGTCGCCGACCATTACCGCCCGGCTAGCCCGTTCCTCCGCTCGGTCGCTCGCGCGCCGACGGTGCTGGATGGGGTCGGTCACTGCTCACCTCTCGACCAATCCATGCGCTCACGACCATCGCGGAGTGGTGCCAGAACGCACCGGAGTTGCCATCGTAGGTGTGGCGTCAAGGGGGGTGGCGCTTGCGCTGGCAGGGGCGCGCGTTTAGAGGTGCAGCGGGCCCCCGAGCGCCGTGTGGGCCACCGTCCTCGAGGCGCACCTCCCGGCGCGAGATGGCGATCCTCGCGGGCCGCGCCCGCGGTCGATGGGTCGTCCGCGTCGGCGCGTAGGCCCGGGGTACCATGGCGCCGTGTCCCCGTAGCTCAGTGGACAGAGCAACCGCCTTCTAAGCGGAAGGTCGCAGGTTCGAATCCTGCCGGGGGCGCCATAACAACCTCGGGCAAGAGCACAGCCAGCCCATGGTCGTAGGCGGCCGGGGTCAGCCGCGCTCCCACGATCTGTCGCCCCACGACCTCGATCCGCTCGTAGATCGCGTGCAGCAACTCCGCCTTCGCCTGCGGGACGTCGGCGTGCTGCCAGGTCTCGCCGATGGCCCGCAGCCAGGTGACCGCTCGCTCGGCCGTGACCCCGCCAGCTGGCGCTTCCAGCAGGTCCGCGAGCCCGGCCCGGAGATGGCCGATCCGCGCGAGGTAGGCGTCGTCGCCGATCCGCCCCGCGACGTGCTCGAGGGCCAGCTCGCGCATCTGCTTCTCGAGGCGCCTCGTGTCGATCGAGATCGGCCGGCGGGTGGAGGCGAGGACGCCGACGACCTGGGCGATCGTCGCGTCGTCGAGCTGCATGGTGCTGACCTGGGCGAGGACCGGTCCCTCCCAGGTCACGTCCGGCAGGCGCGCTCGTGGGCCCCACGCCGTGCAAGGCTCGGGATGGAGCTTGCGATGCTGACCGTTGGCGAAGGTGCCGTCGGAGCGCAATCGTCGTCCGCAGACGCATTCGAGGAGACCGGCGAGCAGATCGACGCGCTCGTGCTGGCGGGGGCCACCGCCGCGCGCCTTGTTGCGACGGACCTCCTCGGCCCGCGCCCACAGCGCATCGGACACCGGCGGATCGGCGCGCCAGGGGGCGGCTCGGCGCAGCTCGTCGGGACCGCGGTGACGGCGCATCCAGCCGTTGTAGAGGGGGTTGCGCAGGATCTTCTCGATGCGGCGGACCTTGTAGCCAGTCTCGCGGGCCAGCTGCTCCGCCGACACGGTGCCTAGGGCGTAGCGGTCGAAGAGCGCCACGGCCCCGTCGATGGCGGCGGGGTCGACCTCGAGCGTGTGCGGCGGCTCGGGTGATCGCCGGAAGCCGAGCGGGGGCAGGCCGCCCTGGTCGCCGTACTGGTCGAATTTCGCCGCGTAGCCGTCCGTGATCCGCTCGCCGAGCCGACGGCTGTAGCGCTCGGAGGCGGCCGACTCGGCGACGAGCTCATCCCAGTCCTGGGGATCGGAGGAGAGGATCCGCCGGTCGCACATGAAGAGGGCCACGCCCACCGGATGGAGGCCATCCTCGAGGAGCTCCAGCGTGCGGCGCAGGTTGCGCTGCCACCGATCCGAATAGCCAGCGAGCAAGAGGTCGAAGCCACCAGCACGCGCCGACTCGAGCATCGCTGTCATGGTGGGTGAGCGCCAGACCGTCGTGCCCGAGTGCGCCACCTGCCAGACGAGCCCCGTGTCGACGAGCCCATAGCGCTCGATGGCGCGGTCCTGCTGCTCGCGCTGGCTGCCGGGCCCGAAGCGGTCGTACTGGCCCGGCCTCGACTCGCGGATCCAGCGCGCGGCCCGGAGGCCGCGCACCTCGTCGATCGAGCGCGGGAGCCGTCTCATGAGGCTCGGCCGCCGTGGAGCTCGGTGATCGGCATGGCCGGCATGTTTGCTCTGTCTCGAGGCAATGCGCAAGGCAACTCCGCGGGGCCGCCCGGATAGCGGGCGTCGAGCGCCTCGACGTAGCGGGCCAGCGCGACGATGAGCGGGTCGGGATGGCGCGAAAGCGTCCCTGGCTGGGAGGGCCCGTGATCCAACCCGACGCCCGGGGCCATGTCGCCGCCGAGGTGTCCCGTCGCTGCGTTGGTCACGGGACCGCCTCCAGCACCGCCACTGCGGCGGCGACGCAGGGCCCGCAACGGTACCGTTCGTCGGGGGCCAGTGACTCGCCACACGAGCAGCACGTGCCTGGCGGCCGACGGGCGTCCGGCCGGGCGAGGAAGAGGGGGATAGATCCCTCTGCGTGCACCTGCGGGCGCATGGCGGCGATCCGCCAGGCGACCGCAGGGTCGAGCGCAGGACGATCCTCGATTAGGAAGCGACGGGCGAGGTCCAAGTAGGGCTGGGTCGCGGCTCCGGGATGCGACCGAAGCGACGAAAGCGACCGAAGGTCAGGCACGCTGCCATACCTCGACCGGTCTGCCGCCGGTCGCGCGCGGTTCCACGCGAGCGAGGCCGGCCTCCAGCAGGACGCCGAGCGCGACGTCGACCTGCGGCTCGGAGGCGTGGCGGCCCAGCAGATCCCGGATCTCGGTGCGCGTGAGCTCGTCGGCCTGACCGAGCGCCCGCAGGATGCGGTCGGCGAGCGGATTGCCGGTCGCCTCACCGAAGAGGAAGCGCACGGAGCGCTCGGCGTAGCCCCAGACCTCGACGGCCGCCTGGAGGTGCACCGGCTCCACGACCACCGAGCGATCCAGTAGCGCGTAGAGGATCGCTAGTCTGAGGACGTGGGCCTCGGCCCGCGCCAGCATCGCGCCTACGAGCCCGGGGTGGGCGCGGGAGAGGTCTGCGTAGATGGCCCCCCAGAGTTCACGGGCGGGCTGGCTCCGCTCGATCCGGCCCTGGGCGCGGGCGAACGCGATCCTGTTGCGCAGCTCGTCCGCCACGAGTTGGACGGGGCGACCCTCGAAGGGTTCCGGCTCGGGCAGCAGCTTGCTGCGCCGCGCTACCATCACCAGCCAGCGGTTCATGAAGCCGTTAGCGGCCTCGGAGTCGGAGAGTTCGCGGCGCAGCTCGTCGGCGGTGATGTGGCCGACGGTCGAGACGTGGGCCCCGGTAGCCCGGAGGTGCGTCCCCTTCGTGATCACCGCCAGGTCGCCCCCGTCCCAGGCGTCCCGCATGATCATCGAGAGGATGCTGCCCTGCCGGCCGGCGACGCGCAGGATGCGAGCGAGCTCGGGCTCCACGACGAGGAGGCGCTTGTCGTTCTCGCCTTCGTCGGCGACGACCGTCTCGTACCGGGTGACGCGGCCACCCTCGCGCACCGGTTCGAGGCGGGTCGTCGGGTCCCGCACCGCCCATATCACCCCCTCGCCAGAGCCGAAGCCAGAGTGGATGCGCCGGGCGCAGTAGTCCGGGTCGGCCAACTCGAAGATGCGCCGCACCGGGCTGAAGCTGTCGCCCTTGCGCGCCTTGGCCGTGTCGCCCACGACCATGACGTTCGTGTTCGTCCCGTGTCGCGTGGCGCCGACCATCGCATGCGGCTCGGGGCCGATCACGGAGCCGAACAGCACGAGCGTCTGGCCCAGGACGGCGACGGGATCGCCCTCGGTATGGGGATCGATGGCCTCGACGATGCGCCCTGCGAGCCCGTGGTACGCCACCGTGGCCGGGCGTTCAGGCCATGCCGCCGCACTTCGGTCGCTTCGGTCGCTTTGGTCGCGCAGCCCGTCCGGCCGATCGTCGGCTGAGGGCCGTCTTGCGCCGTGGCGGGCGCTGCCCAGGCTTTCCCGCGGGTCAGTCGAAGCGGGCCCGTTCATGCCGGCCTCAGCTGCTGGTACGGCGGGTGGCAGCTCGCGCAGAAGGTGGAGCCGTCCGCCCGGATCGCTGGCACGTGACCGCGCCGCCCTCCTTCAGCTCGAAGTCGGCGATGGTCGCGGCCTTGCGCTCGTGGCCTGCACGGCTCGGCAGGTAGCCGAGCGAGCGGGGCGTCTTCTTGCCGCTCTCGTCCTTCTGCCCGCCGTCGGCGATGAAGGCGAAGGAGGAATCGGGCGGGGTGTTCAACATCGCGGTATCCCAGACTGGCCACGGCCGGACCCTACCGAGCCCCCCCTTGTTGGCCCCCTTGTGCGGGCCCTGTTCATTCCGCCGCGGCCGCTCACCCCCGCGCGGGCGATACCCCTCTCAGCGGCAAGCTGAGTCTGGGTCACGCCCGCCCGCGTTCGCTGAAGACGCAGGTCGAGGCCCCGCACCGTTCGAATACATACCGTCGTAAGCATCGTCGGGCTAAGCTTCAGGCGTGCCCAGCTCCGACCGGGATGCCGCGCTCAAAATGCTACAAACAATCGACGGCGCCGGGATCATGCCGGCACCGGCGTCCGAAGAGCTGCTCGCATTGCTCCAGGATCTCCGGCCGTGGGCGAACGAGGGCGCCGTGGCGACCCACCTGCGCAACTGGGCAGACCGGCACTGGGGTGAAGGCGCCCTCACGCCGGGTAATGCGGACGGTGCTGCCGAAGTAGCGGCCTTTCTCTCCCGCTGCGGACGGGCCACGAACTCGCCGGACGATCGGACTGCTCTCTGGGTCACGGACACCATGCTCCGCAGGGTCGCGCACGGACGGCCACCAACGGGCAGTGATCCGGTCACCGACTACGTAGTGGGGTATCCGCCCTCCACGACGCGACGCTGGCGCAAGACCGCCCGCGACACCGCCGGCGACGGTTACGACGATGGTGGACTGTCCATCGCCCTCGAGAGGATCCAGCGCGAGCTTGACCTCGCCGGCCTCGTTCAGAAGCGGTATACCCTGCCGAACGCGCGGGCCTGGCTCCAGCGGAATCGAGGAAAGCATGCGCGGGATGCGCCACCGCCACGTCTGCGCCGAATTGACGCCCGTCACCCAGCCAAGAACGAGGGTGGCTAGGAGATCAGCCTCGACGCCCCTCGGAGCGCCGCCTCGTTGCTCTCAATCGCCCTTGGGTTGAATCGTTACGTGCTTAGGCCAGTCAGTCGGCCGCGCCGCCAACCAGCGGTCGATCTCGTCGCCTTCAGGGTTGAGGGTGTGAATGTGGGTCGATGGGGACCGGCAAAGATGCCAGCCGAGATCCGTCTCCTGCACGGCCGGTAGGACCGGGCCGGGTGAGGCGGCGCGCTGGGGCGCAGCTGGCGCGGCCCTTAGAGGCCGAGCGCCACTGCGACATCCGGCCCCGTTCGGTCGGTCTCATCGTCGAACCGCCGCAAGTAGACCGCCTGGCTACCTTGGCGGGAAGGCGGTCGCGAGGACGCGGATCAGTCGTTCGATGGCCGCCCCATCCAACACCTGCCCATGGGTGATGAGCTCCCGGATGGAGCGCTTCCCCTCGAGGCGCACACCGCGATAAGACTCCGGCGGCCTGAACAGCGGCCACTCACCCTCGACGAAGCAGAGCACCGGGGTGATCGGGGGCATGACCTCGAGAGCGGCCGACTGGAGGGCGCGCTCGACCGCTGCGACCTGCCAGCCCATGTTCTCCGCGAGCTCCGAGCAGTCCCGGCGACCGACGTACAGGCGCAGGTCGGTCCTGAAGAGGCCGCCCCGGTCCCGGATCCGGATGAGGCCTTCGTAGTGCTTCGCATCGACGACGAACACGCCGGCTGGGGCGACGACGAGGTGGTCGATGTTCCCGCTCGTGCCCGGCACGCTCCGATCGTGGAGCACCCTCACGCCGGGGACCCCGGCGCGCGACTCGGCGAGTTCCTCCTCGCCGAGTGCGCCCCGCGCCCAGGCGCGGGTCGACTGGGGCTCCCTGGTAATGGCGAGGACAATGCCGCCAAGGCGATCGCCGAGCTGGCCTTTGACCCGTGCCTCACGGCTGGCCCTCTGACGCTCGTACTCCCGTCGGGCGGATCCCCCGGCCACGCCGCCATCGGCGACCGGGTCCGGTTCGCCACCGGCACCGGTCGGGCACGCCACGCACCGGACGGTCCGGGTGGGCTGGTGGTAGAGGGCCTCCGTGTTCTTGGCCAATGGCGTTCCGCACAGGACGCAGGTGCCGGCATAGCGCAAGCGCAGGCGCCTGAGCTCCGGCGCGTGTGCAGCAGGCTCCTCCGGTGGCCTGGGATCCATCTGGCCCACAAGTCTAGGCACCTGCCTGCCTGACTGCCCGGTGAGAAGTGCGCACGGCGTCCGCACAAGGCCCACCGCGGCGCGCCGCCGACCCTTGGCACGACGGCCGGTACGATCGAGGCAGTGCTGATCGACGGCCCCTACACCCCGATCGCCACCGCCACATCAGGCCACGTCCGGTCGGCCTCGCCCTCAAGTCGCCGGAGGTAGACGGTGGTCACCGCGAGCGAGCTGTGGTCGAGGAACGCGCTCACCGCCTCGACCGAGGCACCGGCGTCCCGTCGAAGCTTCGCCGCCGTGTGCCGGAGGACGTGGAGCCCGGTCGGCGCAAGGCGAGCCGCCGCGAGGTACCGGCGGAACCGCCCGTAGAACGTGCCGCTTGTGATCCCACAGGGGCGCGCCCCAGCCTGCCAGAGCGACCCGTCCGGTTCCATCGTCGCGAGGTCCTTGCCGGCGTCGGCGAGCGTGGCGCAGATCGCCTCGAAAGCCGGTCGCGGAAGTTCCCGCCGACCCCGCTTGCCGCCCTTGCCGCGGTAGGCGTAGAAGGCCGTCTCGCCCTCGAGGCTGAGATCGCCGGCCCGCAGGCTCATCACCTCGGCGCGGCGCCGCCCGGTCAGCACGAGGACCAGGAGCATCGCCCGGTCCCGCCGTCCTGCGACGGTGTCAGGGACGACCGCGAGCAGGCGACGGACCTCATCCGCTGAGTAGCCGCGAGCGACGGAAGGGACGGTCCGTGGGCGCTCAAGCGCGTCGCACGGGTTGGCGATCATCAAACCCATTCGGATGCCGAAGCGATAGAAGGAGCTGAGACAGGCGATCCGTGCGCCGACCGTCGCGGCGGATGGCGTCCGACCCGACAGGCCGATGCCGTGAGCGTAGGCGAGGACGTCCGAGGCGCGGACCCGATCCGGGGTCGTCACCCGGAAGAACGGCCAGAGCATCCGGGCATAGCTCTCGACCGTGCGGGTCGAGCCTGAGCGGCTGCGTTTCTCTACCAGGAACGCGTACAGGGCCTGGTCCCACGTGGAGCCGCCGCCGGTGGTACGGGCGGGGAGGAGTTGCGGGTTCACGGGCGATCTCCTGAGCGAGTGGATCGACCACATCACTCACTCAGGAGGGCGTGACAGTCAACACGATGCCAGGATCGTGTGCAAATCGGCTGCGCCGATTGGTTCAACCCGACGGCGTTCCGCCATCGCCCGGCGGGCACGGAAGGGCGTGTGACCGCCGAAGCCCCGACTCGGCGCACCCGACGCAGGCAGCGCAGTAACCAGTTGGCGCATCCCGTCGCTCCTCGTCCCGAGCCTACCCTGCTCTTCCGCTGAGACGGCCGGCGCGCGCTACTTTGTCCAGTAGCCGTCCATTACCTCGTCGGCGACATTCAGATTGAGGCGTTCGCGCTTGCCAGCCGTGTCCTTCTCCAAGTGGATACCGAGTTCCTTGATTACCTCTGGGAAAGGGCGAACATGTGCGAGCCCGTCCTTCGGCGTGACCTCGTAAATGAACGCGCGCTCCTCCCCGTTCCAGGCCTCGCAGATCACGTAGGGGCTGTGCGAGGAGATGAGAACTTGACTGGCGGGTGCGCCGTCGCTTGGGAAAGCTACGGATCTCATCGCCTCATAGACGTGCCTAGTCGAGCGCGGCGTTAGGCCGTTCTCGGGCTCCTCGATGCAGATGATCGGCTGCCGCGAGGGGTTAGCCAACAAGACAGTCAGGCCGACGAGGGAAAGCGTTCCGTCCGACAGGTTTGCCGCAGCCACGACGCCGCGCGAGTCGTCGAATCTCGCGGAGAAGCCAACGCGGTCGGGGCCAACGGTGTTGAACTCGAAACCGTCGAACCCATCGACGCTGGACCGCAAGCTGTCGACGACTTCGTCCAGGGTGGGGCTCGCTGTCTTGTCCAAGAAGTATAGGACGGTCGGAAGGCCCTCGCCCCGGTAATCGAGGCTCGGAGCCTGAGGGGCGGTCCCGATCGCGTCGGCACTGTCAGCGCCGCTCGGCCCAGCAACACTCACGTCGGGCAACCGGGACGGCTGTGAAAGGAACTGCGGATTCAACCGGAACTTGCCGATACGACTGACCCCTCGGGCGACGTGCGTGACAAGCGGGTCGGTCTCTTCGTACTGACCGCTGACCTGAGCGCGACGGATGGCGGCGAATATGCTCTGGTCGTCGGTTAGGTACCGAATCACACTGCCCAGGGGCGAGGCCTCGAGCTCGGACCTGCTGAAGTGGTCTGTCCCGTTCGAGCCCGACAGCTTCTCGTCGAAGATCTGGTACCGAGGTGGGTCGGCCGCGCCCGCCACTTGGGCGTAGGAGACGGAGTAGGTCAGGTGTTCCTCGTCAGCCGCTGCCCGAGAGAGGTCGACCTCGAATGAGATCCGGGCGGCGGGTGCTGCGCCGTGGCTCTTCCTCGAGCGGAACGAGTACGGTCCCGGACCGAAGGCTTCACTGAGCCGTCCTCGAGACACCATCGTGAAGTTGAGGAGCGCGTCGAAGAGGGCCGACTTACCTCCGTTATTCGGACCTACGAAGACTGAGATCGGGTGAAGCCCCACCGACGTTTGCCGGTGGATCATGAAGTTCTTCACTGAGAAGCGGCGGATGAACACGGGTCACACCTCCCGAAGCCCACCGGCTAAAGCGTCGTGTCTCTGAGACGGCATCCCGGCTGCACACGCTACGGCATGCGGCGCAACCCTACCTCATGACGCGTCGGCGAGCTTCTTGTCGCGCACAACGGCCGGGCCCGGGCGGCCAGCGTCGGTTGGAAACAGGTGCTCTGGGAGCGTCTCTGGAATGGGTTGCCGCGACCGGCTCGGCCGCCGGTCGGGTCCGTTCTTGTCCAAGACGGAGAGTGAAACCTGCTCCGCGTCGAGGACCCGGAATGGTGAACCCAGCACCGGCGCCCTTCACGATGTCCGCGTCGTGTCGGCCGTCGAGCACGTCTACGTTTGTTCTCTTCAGCGTTTGTCGTCCGCAGGGCATCCCGCGCACCTGATGCTCCTATGTCAAGCCGCGGCCGCGAGACCCACCGGTCCGGCGGCTCTGGCGGCTTCATCGTGACGCATCCGGCGGAAGACCTCGTCGCTGATCCGACGTCGCAGCGCGCGGATGGCCTCGGTCTTCGTGTTGCCCAGGGCCCGTCGGTGCTCCAGGTACGTCTTGCCGGGCCCCTCGCGCTGGAGCTGCGTGATGGCGATCCGGTGGAGCGCCACGTTGAGCTGGCGGTTGCCCGTCCGGCTCAGGCGATGGCGTTCGGTGTTGCCCGACCAGACCGGCAGCGGGGCACTGCCGTTGTGCCGGGCGAAGGCGGCGCTCGAGCGGAAGCGACCGATGCCGGCCGTCTCGCCGACGAGCTTGGCGGCGGTCAAGGGCCCGCAGCCGGTGAGGGCCAGCAGGGATGGCGCGAGGTCGGCGACGAGGCGGGCAATCTCCCGTTCCAGGGCGTTGATCGTCGCGGTCAGCTCGCGGATCCGGACGACCAGTTCGCGGGCGATGCGGGCGACCGTGCCCGGCTGGCCGGCCAGGCGCGCCTCGAGGGCGGTCAGGACGACCGCGCGGTCGAGAGCGCGGGCCGGCGGCTCCGTTCCCGGGTCGAGTTCGTGGAGGTGCCATCGCAGCCGGTTCTGGGCACGCGTCCGCTCGGCCACGAGATCCTCGCGGTGGTCGACGAGCAGGCGCACCTCGCGCTCGGGGCCGTCGAGCGTGGCTACCGGCAGGTCGGGCTCTCGGAGCGCAGCCCGGGCGACGGCGAGGGCGTCGATCGGATCGCTCTTGCCGGGCTCGCGGGAGGAGCACCGGGCCCCGGCCATGAGCTTGGGTGGCACACGCACGACCGCCTCGCCGGCGCAGAGCAGGTCGCTCGAGAGGCGGCGGCTGAGGTGCCGGCAGTCTTCCAGTGCCCAGCGCCGCTCGGCGAACCGGGCGGCCCAGCGGACGAGCTCGAGGTGGCCCGCGCTGATCGCCGCCACGGTCTTCTCCGCGAGTTTACGGCCGGTCGCATCGACCGCCACGACGGTGTGGGTGCGCTTGTGCGAATCGACGCCGAGGATGACCATAGCCTCCGTTGCCTCCTGATCAGGGGTGACGCTCCGGACCGGCCGGTGGACACGCCTGAGTGGGGGCGCTTACCACGCTCCTATGAAGTCACACCGGTCGGTCCACTCCATGTCCGGCGACCGGCAGATCGGGTGGAGGCCACACGCGTCGGTGGGCAGCCATGCTACGAGCCAAGCCGCCGGACCTCGACAGGGTGACACTCAGACCACGCTACACTGCGCCTCGATGGGGGTCGTGAGAGCTAGTGCCGCCGGCTGAACCAGTCCTCGCAACGGCCGGGCAGCTCCGGCTGCTCCCTGCTGAGCCGCGCCCGCCCCGGGCGCTAGCCCCGCTATTCCGATGGCCGGGCGGCAAGCGTTGGCTCTTACCGCTGCTCAGGGAGCTCGTGCCAGCAGACGTCGGGCGGTACTATGAGCCGTTCTTCGGCGGTGGCGCCTTGTTTCTGGCCCTGCGCCCGAATGCCGCGACGATCTCGGACCGGAACTCGGCGCTGATGGACTGCTACAAAGCCATCCGGGACGACCACGCCGAAGTAGCGCGGATCCTCCGCGGGTTCCCGCGGGATCGCGACAGCTACTTCAAGATCCGCTCGAACCTGCCCGAAGAACCCTCAGCGCGAGCAGCTCGCCTGATCTACCTAACCACGCTTGCTTTCAACGGCATCTACCGAGTCAATCGTCGTGGTGCATTCAATGTCCCGTATGGAGGGCGAACCTACGACGACCTAGGCAACGAGGAAATCCTCCGCGCCCATGCCGAAGCATTCGCGGCCGTCGAGATCAAGTCTGGCGACTTTGAGAACGCCGTGACCGGAGCCAGCGCGGGCGACTTCGTATATCTGGACCCGCCCTACACGGTCACGCATTCAAACAACGGATTCGTCCGGTACAACGATCGAATCTTCTCCTGGAAGGACCAGCAGCGCATGGCCGACGTTGCTCAGTCGCTGGGTCGGTCAGGATGCACCGTCGTGGTCTCGAACGCGTCTCATCCCTCGATACTCGATCTGTATCCGTCCTTCCGTGCGATCAGCGTGACGAGGACCTCCGTGATGGCGGCCACGGCTGGTCGACGCGGTCCCATCCAGGAGCTTGTCCTGACCAATGCTCCTACCGCGGAGCCAGGTACGACATGACCGAAGCGGCGCCCACACTCAAGCTCATTTCCGGGTCTGAACTCGAAGCGGAGCTCCGCCTTCGCCGGTCCGCTTGGCTCTACAAGCGAGTCGCTCCGTCGGACGTTGCTGCGCACGAGGTTGACGGCTGGACAGAGGCGAGAGTCAACAAGAACTCCGTGCGCCTCCAGAAGGCGAAGCCGATCGACCAGGCGCTTGAGGATGACGTGTGGTCTCTTCTGGCGCGACTCGGCTTCATTCAGCTGAGCCAGGGTCACCGGTTCGTTATACCCGTCACCAAAGGCCCCGGACAGATCGTGTCGAAGCAGATCGACGTCCTGGCAGCCGATGACGAGACCGCCCTCGTGGTCGAGTGCAAGGCGTCAGCGCCAGCAAGACCCCGGTCGATGGCAAGGGATCTCGCGGAAGCCTACGCGCTTCGAGGAGCGGTGATATCGGCGCTGCGCCAGCACTACGGGATCAAGAAGAAGATCGGCTGGCTCTTCGTGACCCGGGGGATCATTTGGGGTGACAACGATCGTGCTCGGGCGGACGAGTTCAAGATCCGCGTCCTCACTGACAACGATCTCGACTACTTCCTCCGCCTGGCTGACCATCTTGGGACCGCCGCGCGCCATCAACTCCAAGCCGAGGTCTTCGGCGACCAGCAGATCGAAGGCCTGAATCGAACAGTGCCTGCGGTTCGCGGCCGCATCGGAGGCCGCCGTTTCTACCAATTCACAATCGATCCCGACCGTCTGCTCAAGATTGCGTTCATCAGCCACCGTGCGCGTCTCGATGCCGAGAGCGTCGGAGCCTATCAGCGGATGCTTCGCAAGGGGAGGTTACGCGACATTCGTCGGTACATCGACGAAGGCGGCGTCTTCCCGACCAACGTCGTCGTCAACTTCCGAACCAGACGACGCTTCGAACTGAGTGCCGACAAGTCGGACGGTGACGTCGCCCTCGGCACGCTGTATCTCCCGAACACCTACAAGTCCGCCTGGATCATCGACGGCCAGCACCGTCTCTACGGATTCGTCGGCAGCAAGTGGTCCAAGTCAACGCAGCTTCCCGTGCTCGCCTTCGAAGCGCTGCCCCCAAGTGAGGAGGCGCGGCTCTTCGTCGACATCAACAACAAGCAGGTGAAGGTCCAGCGAAGTCTGCTCGTGGAACTGATGTCCGAGCTCTACTGGGATTCCCCCATCCCGGACGAGGCGTACCACGCGGTGTTGTCGCGGATCGTCGCCGTATTAGGCAAGGACATCGCCTCCCCGTTCCGCGGCCGAATGGTCCAAGAGGGCGACACCCAGACCGCGGATACCCCGCTCACCGTGACGGCCGTCTACGAGTCATTGAAGAAGTCCAACCTCGTTGGGGCCATTCGTAAGGGAGTATTCGACCCCGGGCCTCTGTACGACGGCGATGCCCACAAGGCCGTTCGCCGCTCGGTGGACGTCCTCTCCAAATACTTCCGTCTCTTCGCTGATGCCCTCCCAGACCACTGGTCTCGGGGCAATGGAGAAGGCGGATACCTCTGTACGAACAACGGCGTAAGCGCACTCCTGCTGGTCCTGGGCGCCATCGTCGACCACCTAGATCAATTCGGATCGCCGAAGCCATGGCAGGCCACTCCGCAGGAGCTCGAGGACGCCCTCCACCCCTTCGCGGCCCCAATCACCGAGATCTTCAAGAAAGCCGACCTACCGGAGATTCGCCAATATCGCCGTCAGGTGGGGAACGCCGGCCAGCGGCAAGCTGCGTTCGCCATGATGGAAGCAGTTCAGTCAGAGAAGCCCGGCTTCAATCCCGAGGGTCTCGCGGAGTTCATCCGGAGCCAGGATCAGACAGGCACGAACACAGCACGCCAGCTCATGCCCGAGCTTCAGCTCACGATCCACGACGCCACGATGACATTGCTCCGCAGTCTTTTCGGACATGACGAGAGTGGTTGGTGGCGTAAGGGGGTCCCCGAGAAGGTCCGGACGGAGGTCGCGGCGCGTCGTGAGACCAACCCTGAGGGTGGCGCCTACGACCAGTTCTTCGAGCTGCTCGACTATCGCTCGATTGCTGCGGCGAACTGGGATTCCTTCGATCCTTATTTCGCTTTCGGCCCTGGCAAGGGCAAGGAGAACCAGCTCGCATGGTTCGGTAAGCTCGGCGCGATCCGGAATCGCATTGCCCATCCGGAACGGGGGACCGTATCTGAGGAGGAGCTGGCCTTCATCGAGGCGCTGGCTGATCATTTCGAGAAGGTTGCCGCGCCGCTCCTCTAGCTGTGATGCGGCGCAGACGACGGCGAGGCCCCCTCTTGGCTGTTGGGCACACGATGGAAGCATAGTGTTGGGACTGAGCGCGAGATCGCGGTCATTACCGGTCGACGCCGCTCTTGATGTCGGCGGCGACTGCGCCGACGCGGCGCCGGGCGACACCCCTCGGCTGGCCGGCGAACGATCGCGTTCACCCGCGATCACCAAGCCTCACTGCGTAGTTGCGCCCTTGCCACCCGAGGTGACACGGGACCAACTACTCTGGTGTCACGGGGAGGGAGCGTGGTGACGGACCCACAGCTCGAGCGCCGCTTCGACGCGGCGATGCTCGACATCTATCACGAGGCGTCGCGCCTTGGCTACCGCCCGACGCGCTTCCTCGAGATGGTGCGCGAACACGGCGGGGTCGAGGCGGCACACCTGTTGCTCGCCAACCGCGAGGCCCAGTCAGGACTGACCGAGTTGTGGCTGCTCGGGAGACCAGACTTCTCGATGGAACACCTCGTCTTGTCGGACGAGTTCGCCTTGCTCTTCTCGGACGAGGAGCGTCGGACGGCACGGGAACGCTTGGAAGTGATCTTGACCCCTCGGGGGCGCGCATGACCGCCATCTGGGAGAAGGCCGAGGGTGGCTGGAGGACGCTCGTGCCGGCGGGCTTTCCCGACGAGGCCGCGCTGCACGGGTTGGTCGAAGATGCGCCGGAACTTCTGCCGCTGTCAGGCGCAGCGCGCCTGACAGTGATCGGGCGCGAGGTACCCATCGGGCCTTGGTACGCCGATCTCGTGGCGATCGAGCCGGACGGTCGCGTCGCGATTATCGAGGTCAAGCTCGCGAAGAACAACGAGGCCCGCCGCGCCGTCGTTGCCCAGGTGCTCTCCTATGCGGCGTTTCTTCGTGGCACTGGGCGCGAGAGCTTCGAGCACGACCTGGTCGGACCGTACCTGCACGCCAAGGGCTGGCCCAGTCTGGCCGAGGCGGTCCGCGCGACGACGCAGGACGCCTCGTTCGATGCCGACGCACTTGCGTCCGGGATCGATCGCAGCCTCGAGCTTGGCGCGTTTCGTCTCGTGCTCGTCCTCGACGACGCTCCACCAGAGCTCGTGCGCCTGGTCGGTTACCTGGAGCTCATCGGCGAGCACCTCGTGATTGACCTCATCACGGTGACGTCCTACGACGTGGGCGACCGCCAGATCCTCGTCCCGCAGCGCGTCGAACCTGGGCGGCAGGCGGACATGCAACCGCTCGCCAAGACAGCAGCGGCGGCGGACGCCGTGGCAGATGGCGGTGCTGTCTTCGAGGAGATGATCAAGACCGCGCCGGCAGACCGTCGTCCTCTCCTGACCCAGTTGCTCCAATGGGCCCGTGACCTCGAGCACGAGAAGCTCGTGCGGCTATTCTCGTACCGCGGCAAGCAGCAGACGTCGTTGCTGCCACGCCTCCAGCCGGAACAGGTCGGACTCGTCTCGATCTGGCAGAACGGCGGGATGTCGCTCTGGCGTAGCGTCTTCGAGCGCCACGCACCTGCCTTCATCGAGCGGGTCGAGGCGATCACGGGCGTGCCGATGGGGTTTGGGACCAGCGCCGGCACGGTCACACCCGAGCTGCTCGCGATCCTCACAGAGGCGTACCGGGAAGCAGCGAAGTAGGCGGGTGGGCTGCGACTCGCGCAGCCCAGAAAGAGGCTGCGACTGCCGCCCAGGAGGGTGCACAGCATGACGAGGTCGCCGCGGTCCACGGCCTCGATCACCACGCGCTTCCTTCACGGCGAGTTCTTCACTCACGAGCCGGGCGCGAAGTTCTGGCTGGCCGTGAATCACAAGCCGCGGCGGACGTGCTCCTCAGGCAGCTCGTACCAGGGGAACCGTCGGCCGACCCGTGCGCGGGCCCGCCAACGAAGCGATTTCGGGACGGACGCCATCGCCGTGCGGATCTCGGCGAGGCGCGACCGGATCGTCGCTGCGCGTTCGGCATCGAGCGTCGCCGCGCCGGCCTCCAGTCGGTCGAGCATGTCGGACGCCGTCGCGAACCAGCCCCAATCGGAGCCCGTCACCGCGGCGATCCGGTCGAGTCCGATCACGTCGCCTTCCGCTTCCCGCCCGGTGGCGTGCAGGTCGACGAGTGCCAGCCCATCCACGATGTCCTTCAAGTTGACCTCAACGATCTGGAGCTTGGTTAGGAGCAGGTCGGCCGGTCGCAGGGTGCCGGACGCGTCGGAAAGGCGCCCATCCAAGTCGAGCGCGTGACACATCGCGAATCGACCCACGAAGACGTCGAGTTGACGATCGTTCCCATGGTCCCAGTAGAGCTGCCGTTTATAGCCGTACAGCGCATTGAATTTCCGATCCCCCTCGTATCCGGACTCCTCGAGCAACCGTCGAAGATCCCCTTCGTGTCTCGAGGCGACGGCGAGGTCGATGTCCGCGTAGGTTCGGGACAGCGCTGGCGGCAGCGGATGATGCGCATGCATCGCGACGGCGACGCCGCCGAGCACTCGGGCTGGAATCCCAGCCGAATCGATCGCCCCGATCACGCGCCGCGCCTCCGCGACGACGTCGGCCTCGGTTCCGCTCATCCGGCGACGAGCTGGTGTCGCTTGAGGCCCTTCTCGGAGAGCGTGACGATCGCGCCTCGGAGGATCCCGTCGCTGTATTCGCTGCCCGGGTTGATGCACAGCGTCCGGCCGATCTTCACCGCGCCCCGCGACTCGTGGATGTGCCCATGGAGTGCGAGCGGCGGTTGGTTGCGCTCGATGGCCGAGCGGACGGCGACCGAGCCCACACCGGCGATGACCGGAGCCCCGCCGCTCATGACGGGCGACAGGTCCGGGTTGAGCAGTGCCGCCTTGTCGAGCTGGCTGTCCTTGGGTGGCACGTGGAGATTGAAGATCGCCCGGTCCATGGTCGCGAGCCGTGCGATCTCGGCCTCGATCCGACCCAGGAGGACATCCTCGGGCAACTCCCTCGGCGAGTCCCACGGCGTCGGGTTCGACCAGCCGCACGAGATCATGGACCAGCCCCCGGGCAACTCCGTCACGTGTCCGTCTGGGTTCTGGACGCGTCCACCGCGTGCGAGAATCTCGTCGATGAATGGCGGGTCGTCATTGGCGGGGCCAAGGTAGACCTGGACGTCGGTTCCGGCGAGTCGCTCGTCGGCGATCTGCAGCCAGCGCTCCAGCGTCTCGGTCATCTTCACCTCGAACAGCCGCTCCACGGCTCCGCGATCCGATTCGAGTGCCGCGACTTCGTCCGGCGTCGTCTCATATGGGTAGTAGCCGCTGTCTGCGACGAGCTTGCGGAGGCGTCCGACCTCGTCGCCCCGGACCGTGCGCTCCTCGCCGGCGAGCCTCGCCCGATACCGATCGCCTCCGATCGCGACGATCGGGACGAGCATCTTGCCAGTCATGTCACCGCCCATCACGAGAACCTGGCAGTCGAAGAACCGGGCGGCGTTGATGAACTTCTTCCAGCAGACGTCCGAACCATGGATGTCGGTGGCGAAGAAGAGTTTGAACTCGCTCACGATGGGTTCCCTGTACCGAGGTGCTCACGCAGCGACGTGATGGCGGGCTCGAGCGAACCAGCCGATCGGTCATCGAGCAGGGCGGCGACCCGGGCGACACGCTCGGCCATCGCCGGTGCGATCCCATCCCGGAATGCCCCGAACCCGCCGATGGTCTCACCCGCCGCGACCGTCCCGCATGCGGCAGCCACGGCCGGCGAGCCCGTCATGAGCCATCCGGCGACGAAGCCGCCACAGTACGCGTCGCCGGCTCCGGTCGGGTCGACGACCGGGACGTCGAGTGCCGGGACGCGGAACGAGCGTCCACGCCACCGCACGACGGATCCGAGAGCACCGAGCTTGACCGCAACCAGGGCAGGCCGCCAGGCATCGAATCGCTCGGCGGCGGCAAAGCCAAAGGCGATCCCCTCTGGCGCCTCCAGATCCGGGAATAGCAATCGCGCCTCGAGTTCGCTCGGCATGAACGCCACATCCTCGATGAGCGACGCGAGCCGGTCCTCGAACCCAACGATGTACTCCTCGTGCGGATCGAGCGAGATCGGCACCCCGGCGGCTCGCCCAGCCGCAACACCGATCTCGTGGGCTTCGATCGGCATCGCTGCCAAGTGGAGCCAGGCCGCACCGGCCAGCGATCCGTAATCGGTCGGCGTCGGGGACGTCAGCAGGAGCCGGTCCGCGGTCGAGACCCACTCGAACGTCCGGCCGCCGTCCGCACGATAGGTGACCCGGTAATGGACGGTCGGCCCGTCGATCTGCCGGACCTGCGACACATCGACACCCGCTGCGGCGATCCGCTCCAGATGATGAGCGGGATAGTCATCGCCGACGAGCGTGAGCAGGACAGGGGTCTGACCCCAGGTCCGGACTCCGAGGGAGGCATACAGGGCGTCTCCGCCCGGGGCGGCGGGGAATGCGCCGTCCGGCGTGATGGTGTCATCGAGGCTCAGGTTCCCGGCCACGACGACCGGCGGCATCACCCCACCGCCTCCGTCGGCGGCGGTCGAATCCCATATCTGCGATCGGCCTCTTCCCCGGCAGTCGAGGGGGCGATGATGCCGGCCTCGGTGATCAAGCCCCGGAGGGTGTCGCCCGGCACTACGTCGACCAGGGGGTTCCGGTAGCCGTAGCCAGCGGCCTTCCACTCCAGCGTCTCCGGGACCCCGTCGGGATCCTCGACCTCGTTGAACGCACGCAGCTCGGGCGACACGCCGGCCATGAGCTTCCACAGGTCCGTGACGGCATAGACCGGGACGCCGCGCCGCTGGCCGACCAGCGCGATCGCCAGCGCCCCGGGAGTCGTCAGGACCGTGCCATCCGGGAGCACCGCGTCAGCGCCGATGAGACACAACCGGAGATCCATGGTGTTCACCGCCCACCCGATCCCGGCGTCCGTGACGACGACCGCTTGGTGACCTACGGCAACGGCGTCCCGAGCGACTCGAAGCCCGTCGGTGCGACGCGATCGGCAGGCCGTGGCCACCACGGTCAGGTGCTTGCCCTCGGCGGCCGCCTGGCGCACGACGGCCTGGGTCGATCGGTCGGCGAAATCGTGCACGAGGATCCGGTCGCCGTCGGCGACGAGGGCGCTGCCAGCGCGCGCCATGACCTCGGACGCGGCGGCCATCGTCGCCATCGCCGACTCGTAGCGCTCGCGCATCCGGGCTGCGACGGCCACTGGATCCCCCTCGAGGCCCTCTGCAAGGACCGCTCGGATCATGTTCGTCACGCCTGGCTGGTGGAGCGTGGTCTGGCCGACGGTCTGGAGATGCCCGACGAGCCCACGAACCGCGTCGGCGAGGCCGGCGGTCTCAGGTGGCCAGCCAGCAGCGAGCTCGATGAGGGCTTGTGCCGCCAGCTGCGCTCGCGCTCGCGCGCCCGGTGGGTGCGGATCGGCGTAGGCCATGACCGGGCTCCGGACGGCGATCGGCAACGCACGGATCCACGGCTCGTCGCGTGGACCCACGGGGTCGGACGAAGTCGGGCGCGTCATCGGGGTCTCACTCGTGGTCGATGCCTGACATCAGCGCGCCGGGCCCAAAGGCAGAAGGGCCCGGCGCGGCGCGAGATCGCGGTGTCGACGATGGGTCAGTCAGGCGGGATCGCCCGATAGATGAGGTTCGTATCCACCCCGCGGTTGCGATTGTAGATCCCGGCTGCGACGTACCACACGACACCTGACCCGATGACCAGGGCGGCCACGGCGAGCGAGATGTCACGCGTGACGCCGAAGAACGAGTTGATGTCGTTGTTCGTGACGAACAGGAACAGCTGGCCACCGAGGACGATGACCGCGACGACGCCGGCCAACGCGATGGAGGGGATCCTGGCGAGCGTACGGCCCCCGCCCGCCCGCCAGACATCCTTCATCCGATAGGGAAAGATGATCCCAGCGATGGCCACGATGATGAACGCGATGATCTGGGCCATGAGCGCCCCTAGCAGGCTCGCCTGCGGGATCGCGATCAAGGCGAGGATCGACAGTTCGCCCGCGATCGTGCAGAGGATGATCGCGTTGCGGGGGCTGTGCGTGCGCTCATCGACGTCGCCGAGCGCGCTCGGGATCATGCGGTCGAGCGACGCGGCCAGCATGTAGCGCGTCGCCTGGAGCTCGGATGCCGGGGTGCCGTTGAGCGCCCAGGCGACGAACCCGAGGAAGATGATCAGCTGGATGACGATGTTCCCGCCGAGGATCGACCCGAGGAAGTTGATGCCGGCTTGGACGCCGAGATCAGCGCCGTGGTTCGTGGCGAGGAAGCCCAGCGACGAGATCCATTGCTCGCCGGCGCCGGAGACGACCAGCCACAGGACCAGGGCGAGGGCCAGTCCGTTGAACAGGGTCGAGCCGAACAGCGCGTACCACATCGAACGACCGGCTCGCTTGATCTCGCCACCGATCTGTGCCGGTCCGACGCCGAACCCGACGACGAAGAAGACCCACGGGAGCATGAGGAACGTGCTGCCGAGGTCGAACCCGCCTGAAGGCGGGGTGTAGCCGAGTTCCTGCGCCTTGGGCACGATCTGGTCGTAGGTCAGCCCACTGCCCTGGCCGGCCACGAAGCCATCCCAGGCGGTCTTGAGGCCACTCTGGCCGTTCACCAGGACGAGGACGGCGGGAATCAGGACGGCGGCGAACGCGAACACGATCGTGATCCGCTGCCAACCCCAGAACCGACGCGTCAACACGAGGTAGGCGAAGAACACGTTGACGACGGAGCCGAGGACGAAGGTCCAGATCGGTTGGGCGATCGTCGTCCCGAGATCGGCCAGGCCGGCGATCCCGGTGGTCTGGGCAAGCACCTGCAGGGTGGGAGGAAGGATGAACTGGCAGAGCGCCCAGGCATTGAAGCCGATCCAGAAGAAGATCAGCCAGATCGCCTGGTTCCAGCCAAGGATCCAGCCGATGAACGGGTGGATGGCCCGCGACGTGAAGACGTAGTCGCCGCCAGACCGCGGCATGGCCGCCGAGAACTCGCTGTAGACCCACTGGATCGAGAACGCCATCAACAACGTGCCGATGATCGCGGCGATGATCATGTTCCCGTTGGCGAAGAACGCGGGCGCCTGCTGCAGCATGAACAAGGCACCGAGCCCCACGTTCATGCCAACGGCGTTGAACAGGAAGGCATCGGTGGCCGAGATGTCCCGGACCAGACCGGTGGCCTTTCGCAGGAACAGGCCTGAGCCCGCCCCGCCAGCGGCGTTGATCGTCTCCATCGAAGCCTCTGTCATGTCCGACCTCCCACGCGGCTCCCTACGGTCGGCTGGCGCGCTCCCTCCACTCTGCGGCTGGGCCGATACGTTATGAGATTATGATGATAGGCAGGGTGTCAACGGTGGTCGACGGCGGTCTGCGCGGCCAACTCGGCGAGCGCGATGTCGTCCTCCGTGGAGGCGCCTGACACCGCCACTGCTCCGGCCAACCGGTCGCCGATGAGGATCGGCACGCCGCCTCCGACGGTCATCAGGGGGCCGACGTGATGCATCCCGTGGAAGAACTCGGGCTCGGTCTCGAGGTCGCCCTTCAGTGACGCCGCGAAGGAAGCCGTGGAGCGCCAGGTGAGCCCCACCGTGCGGCACTTGCGCATCGCCGACTCGGCCGCGAGGGGAGGCACCCCATCCATGCGGGCGAGCGCAACGAGATCACCCGAAGGGGCGGCGACCGCGACGACGACACCGATCCCCCGCGCGCGGGCCTCTGCGACCGCAGCGTCGATCGCCGCCCGTGCGGCCTCGAGTGAGACGGTGCCCGGCGGGCCCGGGGGATGAAGGTCGTGTGCCATCGCCTCTGCCTCTGCTATCGGTGGTGCCTGGGCTAGGCGGGCTCGCCCCGCGTGTCCCGATGGATGGTCTCGTAGTGCTCGCGCTCGTGGGCTTGGGACGCAAAGCCGTAGGACCGCGTCCCGAGGGCCTCAGACGCGAAGAACCCGACCTGCGCGAGCGGCAGGCAGCTGACGAGCGGCGAGACCGCCTCGTCGAGGCCACGCGCGATCGGCAGGCGGATCGCGGCGAGCCTGGCAGCCCGATCGTCGACCTCATCGCTCACGAAGACCGCGGGCGCGTTGATGAACGCCATCTCGGCAAGGAGCTCCGCCGCGCGGTCGCGCGAGGCGCCGGTCGGCGCGACCACGACGATGGGGGTCCTGGGCCCACTCACGAAGTACTGCTCATGGGCCCACTCCTCGAGGTCCTGCACGACGCCGTA
>JBGPMJ010000002.1:0-31066 GCA_041486935.1 Candidatus Limnocylindria bacterium
AGGATCGCCACGGGAATGCCGCCCACGACCCAGTTCCAGCCCTCGCGAAACGTCTCGAGCAGGGCCCGCACGACGCCGTACCAGATGAACCAGAGTGAGACGAGGTCGCCGTCGCGGAGTCGGGCGGCCAGGCGCCGGCCGAGCCAGAGCGCAACGAGGCCGCCGGTCAGCGTGAGGGCGGATTCGTAGAAGAAGAGAGGGTGGAAGCCGGTCGTCTCGACCGGGAACTCGGCGGAGCAGGCGTACTTCTGGACCCGGTGAGCGCAATCGATGGCGATGCCCCAGGGCAGGTTCGTCGGAGGCCCGTACAGCTCCTGGTTGAAGAAGTTGCCCCAGCGCGCGATGGCCTGGCCGAAGAAGAGGCTGGGCACGGCGGCATCGGCCCAGCGCAGGAAGGACTGCCCACGCCGACGTGTGTACAGGTAGACGCCGACGATCCCGCCGCCCACGCCGCCGTAGAGCGCCAGCCCGCTGTAGGGCGGCAGGACGATCCTGAGCAGGTCGTCCTTGTAAATCTGCCACTGGTCGATGACGTGGTACATCCGGGCGCCGATGACGCCGCAGACCACGACGAGGATGAGCCCATCGCCGATGATGCTCGCGTCCAGCCCGCGCCGGCGGGCCTCGACGCCGACCAGCCAGACGCCGACCGCGATGGCGACCGCGTAGCCGATGCCGTACCAGGGCAGGGCGAGCGGCCCGAGATGGATGGCCGTCGCGTCGGGGGTCCACTCGATCATCGAGGCAGGATAGCCGCTCCTATACTTGCCGGCGCATGTCCGACCCCTTCTCGTTTTGGATCTTCCTGGTCCTGCTCAGCGGCGCGGTCGCGGTCGTCTGGCTGCTCACGGGCCACGTCGCGCGCCGCGATGAGGACCTCGCGACCGACGAGCGCGCGATCGAAGCGGCCTGGATCGCCGAGACGATCGAGCGCTGGGGCGGTGACGTGCCGCTGCCGGTCGTGGAGCAGGTGCTCGACCTCCACCGCCGCTATCTCGAGGGGCCGCCGCCGGAGCTGCCCGCCGAGCCTGCGGCGCCGTCTTCAGCGGGGGACGACGCCCTGATGCACCGCCACGACGCCGGTCGAGAGGCGCCAGAAGCGGACGTCGGCCAGGCCGGCTGAGCGCATCGTCGCGGCGAGGTCCTCGACCGAAGGGAAGCCGTCGAGCGAGGCCGGCAGGTACTCGTAGGCCGACGCATGGCCGCCCACGAGCCGCGCCGCGGCCGGCGCGATGCGCCGGAACGTGCCGTGGTAGGCGCGGGCCCAGAGCCGCGAGGGTGGCAGCGACAGTTCCAGGCAGACGACCCGTCCGCCCGGTCGGACGACCCGCGCCATCTCGCGGAAGCCCGCCTCGAAGTCGGACAGGTTGCGCAGCCCGAAGGCGATCGTCGCCGCATCGAAGGTGGCGTCGGGAAAGGGCAGCTCGAGGGCGTTGGCGACGCGGAAGCGGAGCTGGACGAGCGCGCGGTGCTCGGCCGCGGCGCGCGCGACCATCGTGGTAGAGAGGTCCACCGCCTCGACCCGCCCGAAGGGGCCCACGATGCCTGCCAGCGCGAGGGCCAGCTTGCCCGTGCCGCAGGCGACGTCGATGACGCTGTCGCCCGGCGACAGCTCCGTGGCCTGGGCGGCCCGGCGACGCCAGCGCGCGTCCGCGCCCAGCGTCATGACCGTGTTGAGCCGGTCGTAGACGGGCGCGATCGCGTCGAACATGTCCGTCACGTCCCGCTCGGGGATCGTGTTGCCGCTGCGCACCATGTCGCGCATCGTAGCCGCCCGGCCGCCGGCGGCGGAGCCGATCGCGCTCACGACCCGCCGACCAGCACGGGAACCCCGTCGCGGCCCTCCGTAACGAGGAAGCGATCGCCGGGTCGCCAAGGCAAAGCGATCCCCGAGACCGGGCCCGACCAGTAGGCGAGGCCGGCGCTCCAGTGCATCCAGCCGATCCACGTGCGGACGCCGCCGCGCTCGACGTAGCACTCGTAGCGCCCACCCGCCGACAGGGCAGGCAGGGTGCTCGAGAAGGCCACCAGCCGGCCGCTGGAGGATCCGATGAGGACGCTGCCGCTGCCACCCGGGCCCGCGAGATCGACGCGCACGGACGCCGGGTCGGCCAGGATCGCCTGCGTCGCGGCCATGAGCGCGCCGAGCTCGGCGACCTGCCGGTCGGCATCCTGCCGCTGGCCGACGAGCGCCAGCCCGCCGGCCAGACCGGCCACCAGCACCACCATGGCCGCCATCGCCGCCACCAGGGGAAGCAGGCGCCGTCGCGGGCGGAGGGGGATCGGCGCCGTCGCTGGGGCACCGGTCTCGCCGACGGCGGCCATCACCCGCTCGCGCAGGGAGGGCGGCGCGACCAGGGAGTCGGGTGCGGCGGCGGCCAGCAGCGCACCGATCGCGCGCAGCGCATCCAGCTCGGCGGAGCACGGCGCACACGCGCCAAGGTGGGCGCGGAGCTCGACGCCCGTCGCGCTCGGATCGGCGAGAGCCGCATCGAGCCCGCCGTCGCGCGGGGCAAGGAGGGCGTCCGCGAGTCGTTCGCGAGCTTCAGCGTGGTCCATCGATCCCTCCCGGCGGGGCGTCGCCCGGCATCGGCGCCGGGGCGACCCGGGCGCCCGATTCCGGTCCGAGCGCGTCGGCCAGCGTGCCGCGCAGCCGCAGGAGCGCGCGGCGCGTACGCGTCTTGACCGTGCCCAGCGGCCATCCCAGCCGCTCGGCGATCTCGCTCTGGGACAGCTCCCCGTAGTAGGCCAGCTCGATCGCCCGACGCTCGTCGGCGGGCAGGCCGGCCAGTGCGGCCAGCACCGTCTCGCGGATGCCGGCGGCGTCCACGACGGCCTCGGGCTCGGGCGGCATCGGCGCGGCCGCGACGAGTCGCCCGCCCGCCAGCGCGGCATCGAGCGCCGGGCCGTCACTCCCGGCCGACGCGACGACCGCACTCAGCGACAGCAGCGCCGGCCGCCGGCCGCGGGCGCGCAGGCGGTCCACGGAACGGTTGCGGGCGATCGTCATCAACCAGGCCGGCAGGGATGCGATGCGCGGGTCGTAGAGCTCGGCCCGGTTCCACACGGCGAGGATCGTCTCCTGGAGCACCTCCTCGGCCAGACCGCGATCGCCGAGGAGCCGGTACGAGAGGCGGAAGACGGCGTCCGCATGACGGTCGTAGAGGACGCCGAGCGCCGACTGGTCGCCGGCCACGATGCCGGCCATCAGCGCGGCGTCGGAGCGCTCGTCCACGCTCCCCTCCACCGTGCGCTACGCTTCCCGCGAGCCGGCGGTTTCGCGCGCCACTACTTCCACGGTACGGGGCGAGCTCAGCCGCCGACGCCGACGCCGATGACCGTGCCCACGCCGAAGGTGACCGCGGCGGCCAGCCCGCCGATGGCCACCTGGCGCACGCCGCTCCAGATCGCCGAGCGGCCGGTGAGGAGGCTGACCCCCACCCCGACGGCCAGGAGCGCCAGCATCGAGAGGCCGAGCGATCCGACGAAGGCCGGCGTGCCGCTCGCCAGCAGGAAGGGCAGCAGGGGTACGAAGGCGCCCACCACGAAGGCCAGGAAGGACCCGATGGCGGCGCCCCAGGGCGACCCGAGCTGGTCGGGATCGAGCCCCAGTTCCTCGCGCACCTTCGTGTCGAGGGCCATCTCCGGGTCCTGCATGAGGTGGTGGGCGAGCCGTCGGGCGTCGGCGTCGGGGATGCCCTTGCGCCGGTAGAGACCGGCCAGCTCGAGCTCTTCCTGCTCGGGCATCACGCGCAGCTCCTCGCGCTCCAACTCGATCTGGCGCTCGAACAGCTCGCGCTGGCTCTGCATGCTGATCCACTCGCCGGCGGCCATGGAGAAGGCGCCCGCGAGCAGGCCCGCCACGCCGGCCAGCACGATGATCTGGTTGCTCTGCGCCGCGCCGACGACGCCCATGACCAGCGAGAGGTTCGAGACGAGGCCGTCGCTGACGCCAAAGATCGAGGCGCGCAGCGTGCCCGTCTGGCCGGACACATGCCACTGCTCGTCGCGGGCGTGGGCGGGCTCGGCGGGCAGGGCAAGGGCGGCGCCCGCCTCGCCGGCCGGCGTGATCGCCTCCAGGGCCGATGGGACGGCCTGGACGTCGCCGGCGGCAAGGCGGCGCCAGATCTCGGCATGTGTGCGCTCATCGTCGATGATGGCCGCCACCTCGGGGTGGTCCTGGTCGCTGTAGGCCGCCTCCTCGTCGCCCTCGAGGGCACGCACGAGGTCCGAGACGGCCTTCGTGCCGAAGAGTCGGGCGATGAGCAGGATGAAGCGGATGCGCGCCCGAGGCCTGTCCGCCGGGGGCACCTCGACGCCCTCTTCGCGCAGCCGGGTCGCCCAGACCTCGGCGTGGCGGCGCTCATTGGCGGCGATCGTGCGGAAGGCGTGTGCGCGGTGCGGGTCCCGCTCGATCGCGGCCAGTCGGTCGTACAGGGCGATGGCGTCGCGCTCGAGCTTGAGGTTGGCAAGGCTCGTCGCGCGTTCCGCCGGGGTCACGCCCAAATCGTAGCCCACGCTTGCGCGCGGTGCGCGCAGCAGCTTACCCTCGCGTCGTGCCCGAGCTGCCGCCGCTCCGCCACCTCGCCGCCGCGGACGTCGAGGCGTCCATGCCGCCACTCGAGGAGCGGCTCGTCCTGGCCGAGCGGACGATGACCGCCCTCGTGGCCGACGCGGAGCTGCCCGCGAAGATCGGCGTCCACCCGCGCTCGGCTGCATCCTTCGGGCACGCCATGCCGGCCTACCTGCGCGGGTCGGACCCGGACGGCGCCGACGATCTGCTGGGCATGAAGTGGGTGGTCGGCTTCCCCGCCAACGGCGCGCTGGGCCTGCCCGCGATCTCGGCGCTGGTGCTGCTCGACGACGCCCGCACCGGCCTCCCCATAGCCATCCTCGACGGCGCCCCGATCACCGCCGCGCGCACGGCCGCCGTTTCGGGCGTGGCCATCCGCCATTTCGCTCCGCGAATTGCGGGACGGGCGACGCGCGTGGCTGTCGTCGGCGCGGGCGTGCAGGGCCGCAGCCACGTTCCGGTCATCGGCCACGTGCTGCCCGGCGCGGAGCTGCACGTCCACGACCGGGACCGGGAGCGCGCCGACGCGCTGGTGATGCTCGCCCGCGCCACGGTGGGCATCGGGCTGGCCTTCGCCGAGCCGTCGGCACGCTGGGCGATCGAGGAGGCCGACGTCGTGGTCACGGCGGTCTCCTTCGGACCTGAGCGCCAGGTCATGCCGAACGAGTGGCTCGCGCCCGATGCCCTCGTGGTGGCGGTGGACTACGCGATGATGGCCGCCGCAGAGGTGGCGCGCGATGCCGCGCTCTTCATCGTGGACGAGCGCGGCCAGTTCCTCGCCAACCGCGAGGCGGGCAGCTTCGACGGCTACCCCGACCCGGCGACGACGCTGGGCGAGGCGATCCTGGCCGGCACGCCGCGTCCGCCGGGCGGCCGCGTCCTGGTGACGCACCTTGGCGTGGGGCTCGCGGACGTGATCTTCGGCGACGCGATCCTGCGCGTCGCCGCGGAGCGCGGCATCGGGACGCTCCTCCCCCGCTGAGCGACGCCGCGCCGAGCCAAGCGCACGAGCCACGCAACCGCCCTCCAACCCCTACTCGTTGATCGGGATCGGCCCCTCGGGCAGCTCCAGGATGATCCGGCCCCCTTTCACGACCACGGGGTACATCGCCAGCGGCAGCTCGGCCGGCGGGTCGAGCGCCTCGCCCGTATCCAGGTCGAAGCGCGACAGGTGCAGCGCACAGGTCAGCGAGTCGCTGGTGAGGAACCCCATGTCCAGCTCGAAGTACTCGTGCGAACAGATGCCCTGCATAGCACGCACGCGCCCGGCGAGATTGACGAGCAGGATGTCCGTGCCGTCGACCTGGACCATCTTCATGGTGCCCTCGGGCACGTCGGCGACGGCCGCGACCGGGACCAGACGGCTCATGCGCTCCGTGCTCTCGCGCCCCGCAGGTAGATGAGCCAGTAGACGCCGGCCACCATCACCGAGCCGCCGATGATGTTGCCGATCGTCACCGGCAGCAGGTTGTCGACCAGGAAGGCCGGCCAGGTCAGGCCGACGTGAGCCTCCGGCGACGAGCCGATGGCCGTCCAGAACGAGGACGGCGCGGAACCCCGGACGAAGAGCGCCAGCGGGACGAAGTACATGTTGGCAACGCTGTGCTCGAAGCCGAGGGCCACGAAGGCAGCGATGGGCGGGATGATCGACAGGATGCGGTCCGTCGTCGTCCGCGCAGAGTAGGTCAGCCAGACCGCCAGGCAGACGAGGGCGTTGCACATCGCGCCGAGGGCGATGGCGGGCACGAACTCGAGCCCGACCTTGGCGTCGGCGATGGCCAGCGCCGTGCGCCCCACCTCGCCGCCGCCGAAGAGATATTGGCCGGCCACGAAGACGATGGCCGCGGTGGCCACCGCCCCGACCAGGTTGCCGACGTAGACGAGCGCCCAGTTGCGCAGCAGGCGCCGCGTCGAGACACGCCCCGACGCCCAGGCCATGACGATCAGGTTGTTGCCCGTGAACAGCTCCGCGCCCGCGACGACGACGAGGATGAGCCCGAGGCTGAAGGCGAGGCCGGCCAGCACGCGCGCGACGCCGTAGGGCAGCCCGGTTGCGCCGCTGGACACGGTCGTGGCGAAGGCGGCGCCGAGCGCGATGAAGGCGCCCGCGAGCATGGCCAGCGCCAGCGTCGAGAAGGCGTCCAGGCCGGCCTTGCGGGCACCGGTCTCTTCGGCTCGCCGGGCCATCTCGGGCGGCAGGACCAGGTCGATCTGCTGCACGGCCTCGTCGGTCATCGGCTCAGGGTAGCGGGTCAGGCGGCGCTGCCGACGGCCGCACCGCCGTGGCCCTCGGCCCACTTCGCCTCGAGCAGCTCGCGCAGGCGCTGCTGCGCATCGGGCAGCGGGATGCGCGCCACGACCGGCTCGAGAAAGGCCAGCGTGATCGCCTTGCGGGCCTCTTCCATTGGCACGCCGCGGGTCATGAGGTAGAAGACCTGGCTCTCGTCGATGGGCGCCACGGACGAGGCGTGCGAGGCGCGCCGGACGTCCGGCTGGTCGATCTCCAGCGACGGAATGGTCACCGAGCGCGCCTTCTTGGAGAGGAGCATGCCGAACTCGCCCAGGTACGAGTCGGTGCCGTGGGCGCTGCGCTCGATGGCGATGAGGCCCTTGAGGTGGCCCCGCGCGCGATCCTGGAAGACGCCCTTGACCAGCAGGTCGCCGGTCGTGTCCCGGCCGATGTGGCGGGTGTAGCTCGACAGGTCGAAGAGCTGACTGCCTCCGCCGAACGCGATCTCTGCCTGGTGGACGCGGCCGCCCCGGCCCACGAGGTGGTTGTCGATGCGGCTCTTGGCGAAGAGGCCACCGACCTGGGCCAGCGCCCAGCGCAGGATTGCGTCGTCGCCCACGGTGGCCTGACGCGTGACGAAGCCCGCCGTGCGCGGCCCGAGGTCCTGCTCGCCGGCCACGTCGAGCGTGGCGCCGTCACCGAGCGCCACCTCCATCGTCCCCCACCACTGGCTCTGGGGGGCCTCCGGATCGGCGGTAGTGCCGGGCCCATCGGCGGCCTCCAGCTCCTCCAGCAGGCCGGCCCGCGCGCCGGCGCCGAGGGAGACGACCGTCCGACTCACCAGCGCCCGGCCGGGAGCCCCGACCGACCAGCGCAGGACGATGGGGCCCGACAGCTCGACGCCGTCGGGGACGTGGACGAGGATCCCGATCGCGGAGAGCGCCCGGGCGATCTGGCCGAAGCGGTCGTCACCGGGCAGGCTGCGGCCGCCCTCGACGACGGCGCGGAGCACGTCGGGACGGTCCCGCAGCGCCTCGGCGAACGTACCCACGAAGACGCCCGCGGCCCACGCCTCGGGCGAGAGGGCGCGGGCCACGATCCTGTCCTCGCGGACGTGGAGGAGCGCGGCGGCGCCCTCGGGGAGCGGCGCCTCGGCGGCGTCGGCGGCGAGGCCCACGGCCTCATACGGCTCGACCTCGCCGAACTTCACGGCGCGCAGGTCGAGGTAGGTCGTCCAGAGCGTGTTCGACTCGTTGGGCAGCTCGGCCACGCGGCGCACGGCGTCCAGACGCTCATCGAGGAGCCAGTCGGGCTCCTCGAGAGTGCGGCTTCGATGGCGGGCCGTCGCCTCGGTGGCGGCGGCCAGCAGGAGGGGGTCGGTCACCCGATCGCGCCCTCCATCTCGAGCTTGACGAGGCGGTTGAACTCGATGGCGTACTCCATCGGCAGCTCCTTCGTGAAGACCTCGAGGAAGCCCTGCACGATGAGGTTCTGCGCCTCGTTCTCGGTCAGGCCGCGGCTCATCAGGTAGAAGACCTGCTCCTGGCTGATGCGCCCCACCGTCGCCTCGTGCGACATCGAGGTGTCGTCTTCCTGGATGTCGATGTAGGGGTAGGTGTCGCTGCGGCTCTGGTCGTCGAGCATGAGCGCGTCGCAGCGCACGCTGGCCACGACGTTCGTGGCGCCCGGCGCGACCTTGAGGTGGCCACGGTACGAGGTGCGGCCGCCGTCCTTGCTGACCGACTTCGACACGATCCGGCTGCGCGTGTTCGGCGCGAGGTGCACGGCCTTGGCGCCCGTGTCCTGGTGCTGGCCCTTGCCGGCCACCGCGACCGAGATGATGTCCGCGGTCGCGTTCTTGCCGCGCAGATAGATGCTCGGATACTTCATGGTGAGGCGGCTGCCTGTATTCGCGTCGATCCACTCGACCGTGGCGTTCTCGTGGGCGTGGGCGCGCTTGGTGACGAGGTTGTAGACGTCGTTCGACCAGTTCTGGATGGTCGTGTAGCGGACCTTCGCGCCGGCCAGGGCGATGACCTCGACGACCGCGACGTGCAGCGCGTCGGTGGCGTAGAGGGGCGCGGTGCAGTTGTGGACCGCGAACCCGCGCGCCAGGTAGGCGTTGGGCGCCGAAGCCATCTCGAGGTTGTAGACCCAACCGTCATACGGCCGGCTCTCGATCTTCCGGATCGGGACCCAGAAGCAGTTGCGGCCCGCATCGAACCAAACCTGACGTTGAGCGACCTCTTCCATGAGGCCGAGCACGTACAAGTCCTGATGGCTGATCTCTCGTCCGTCAGGCATCGTCTCTCGGAACGCCTTTCGGACTTGGATGCCAGCATACCGACCAAGTCGAGCCCAGATCTCCTGGAGCTGATAGGCCAGCGTGCGCGAGGTCGTGCCTGAGCGGATGACGGTCCGACCGGGCTTGACGGTAGTGCGGTTCCCATCGCCCAGCAGGTAGGTATCAAGCAGCAAACGTTGTCGCTCCGGAGGCAGCTCCATGAGCTCGGCGGCCAGCCGCTTCGTGCTCGAGCCGCTCCCGCAATAACGCAGACACAACTCCATCAGCGGCTCGGAGTACACGTACACCCGAGCTTCGTGCATCTTCGGGTTCTCGAACACGCCGGCCTGCTTGCCGCTCAGGCTGCTCATCAGCTGTCGCGCGTCGTCGATCAACGCACGCTCCTCGATGTGGAACGAGAGGGTGACGGTCGGCACGTTGGAGACACCGTTGCGGAACGCGCTTCCCTCCGCGAGGTAATAGCCCAGGAAGCGCAGGAGTTCGTCGGAGATCTCCGGATGGTCGAGTTGCTTCGACACGACCGGGAAGCAGATCAGGTCGTTGACCTTCAACTCTCCGGCAGGGATCCACTCCGGCTCGGTCGTGTGCAATGCGGCCTCGTCCATGACGAATCCGTGCTTCCGCCAGATCTGCGCCTGGCTACGTCGCATCGCCCAGACCGGATGCTCTGGCGTCAGCTCGAAGGCGTTGCCGACCGAGACGGGCACGACCTTGAGCATCGGGCCGGTGTACGAGCGGCGACGCGTTGCCGACACCTCAGCCTCGACACCGCCGCTGTTCATGACGTGCTGTCCGGCGACCACGGACTCGATGGGGACCATCGAATCACCCAGGCTGACCAGCTCTCCAGTGGGACAGCAGCCCTCGATATAGTGCACGGAGGCGCCTTCGTCGACGACGATGAGCGTGCGCTCGAACTGGCCGGTGTTCTCGCCGTTGATGCGGAAGTAGGCCTGGAGCGGCAGCGGCACGGCCACGCCCTTGGGCACGTAGACGAACGAGCCGCCCGACCAGACCGCGGCGTTGAGGGCGGAGAACTTGTTGTCCTCGGCCGGGACGACCGTGCCGAAGTACTTCTGGAAGATCTCCGGATGTTCCTTGAGCCCCTGGTCGGTGCCCATGAAGACGACGCCGAGCTTGACCAGCTCCTCGCGCACGGAGTGGTACACGACCTCCGAGTCGTACTGCGCGCCGACGCCGGCGAGGAACTTGCGCTCCGCTTCGGGGATGCCCAGCTTCTCGAACGTCTTCTTGATCTGGTCCGGGACGTCGTCCCAGGACTTCTCCTCGCGCTCGGAGGGCTTGCGGTAGTAGACGATCTTGTCGAAGTCGATCTTGGACAGGTCGCCGCCCCAGGCGGGCATGGGTCGCTTGAGGAAGTGGTCGTACGCCCGCAGCCGGTACTCGCGCATCCAGGCCGGCTCTTCCTTGAAGCCGCTGATCTCCTCGACCGTGTCGCGGGTCAGCCCGCGTTTCGTCTGCTTGAGGTAGACGACATCGTCGTGGAACTCGAACTTGGAGCGCTCGTCGCGAACGATGTCACGCTGCGGTGCGGTCATCAGGCTCTCCTGTCGAACCGGCGGTGCGCTCACGACCTCCGCCTAATCCCGACCCCCATTATCGGATTTCCGGGGCGCGTCGTCAATGCCGACCCGCGGGAGGCGGGACTGGGGCGAGCGTCGCCGCCGGCCCGCCGCCCTGGGTACCTGTGCACCGGGCGTTCAACAGGGCGAACGAACGAGCCCGGAGCGTCACCCCTGCTCGCCACGCGACCGGAACGACGAACGAAGGCCGCTGCTGGGCGTCGTCGACGCCGCGGACGGTGCTTCGTTCGCCGGTTCGCTCATCGGGTGCACAGCGGGCCCTGGCGGTCCCGCCGATCGGGTCCCCGCGCGGCCCCCGATCGGCCTCACCCGGCCCAGGAGATCGGCCGCCGGTGCCCCGATGGCGCAGCGCCAGCCGACGAGGTCGGGCCGACGACCGAAGAGCACGACCACCGATTCCGCGTGCACACGGCCGGGCCGCAGCCCGCCGTCCACGCGCCAGCCGCTGCTGCCGGGTCGGAGCGCCGCTGAAGGCGCGCGCAATCGGGTCGCGCCGCGGGCCCGGAGCCGACGCGCCTTCGCCTGGCATTCCTCGTAGGTGTCTCGGCCTCCCGTGAGGACCGCACGCGTGAGCTTCGGGCTCGCTTCGGGCTCGTCATCGGGCACCTCGATCGCCCAGATGGCCCGCCGGATCGTCGCCAGGTCCTGGGGGTCGTCGATCTCCTCGTGGCGCAGGAACTCGGCCCAAGCCCCGTCGGGGGTCTCCGCGAGATAGTGGGCCGGCCCCTCGCCGTCGCCGTGCCAGCGGCCGGCCGGCTGGTCGGGGCCCTCCCAGAGGAACGGGAGGCGGGGATCGACGTGCCGGTAGCCGATCACGTCGCCGCCGAGGCGTTGAGCGAGCGGGCGAGGGTCAGCACGGCGCCCGGCCCGTCCGCATCGGGGTCCCAGGCGCCCGCGAGCAGCTCCTGCGGTGTCCGATCGTCGAGGGCCGCCCGCCGACGCTCGAACCAGCGCCGGATGCCCTGGTCGTTGTACGCACCGCGCAGCTCCCCGACGATCCGGGCAAGCACGTGGAGCCGGCCGGCGACGTCGTCCGGGGCCTCGCGGACGCCGGCCGCGTAGCGGCGCAGGCTGATGGCGGACGCCCCGGCCAGCTGCGCCAGCCGGTCCGGTCCGAACAGCTGCAGCAACGACCGCGTCTCGGGTCGGGGGGCCGGCGACTCCTCCAGCGCGGCGCGCAGCAGCGCCAGGGCCCGAAGCCGCTGTCCATCCGTGGAGCGCGGATCCCCGATCACCCGGGCGGGGTCGCGCCCGATGCCATATGCAGCCGTGGCCTCCGCCACGCGCCGCAGGGTCTCCGTGCCAAGCTCTTCGAGCGGCCCGGACGGCTCGATCAGGCCCATCGCTTCGGCCAGCCGCATGACGTGGACGGCGTCATCCGCCTCTGCGACGGGGGCGACCGGAGTGCTGCTGGCTCTGCTTCGGATCAGCATCATGAGCCATAGTCTATCCGACCACGAGCCGATCGGTCAATCCTGCCTCGGTCGCCGTCCGAGGCTCATCGACCGCCGCAACGTGCGGTTGCGCCGGAGTGAAGCGGTGTGGCCGTCCCCGTGGGTGCTCCTCGTGGACGGGGGAGAACGACGCAGTGAGTCGCGCTACCATGGGCAGCGATTCGATCCCTGAGGCGAGGGCTGACCTTGGTGATCCTCCCGCTCGCTCCAGCCATCACCGTTCCACCCTGGCACCGAACGTCGGGCGACTCGTGAGCCGCCGACAAACTCGGGCGAGGTCCCGGAAAAGCGGCCCCAGACGGCGGGTCCCGGTCTCTCGCGCCCGGGTCATCCACACGTTCGTGGCCAGCATCCTGAAGGAGGCCGAAGGTCTGGCCGGGGTGCGCGACCCGCTCCAGGCGGAGCTGCTCGCCAGTGGCGTCCTCTCGATGTGGCGGTCCGACGACCCCATGCAGGAACGCAGGCTGGAGGCGGTCGGGGCCGAAGTGCTCGGCCGGCTGGGCGACCACACCGACCCCGACGTCATGGCCATGCTCCAGGCCTTCAGCGCGACCGCTGAGCCGCCGCTCGACGCCGCGGCACGCGACGCCGTCGAGCACCTCAGGTCCGCCCGAGTCCCGGAGCCGATCTGGTCGTCGCTGATCGGGCGCCCGACGCTCGTGGACGCCTGGGCATCGACCGATGAGCTCGATGACCAGACCCAGCTCCTGGCCGCCTTCGCCTACGAGGGCCTGCCTGCGCACGCCTTCTCGTTCATCGTCGACGCCAACTTCCAGGGCCTGATCCGCGACGCCTTCGTGGCCAATGACCCGGCCAAGGTCCGTCGCGAGTGGATCGCTGTCTCAGGCCTTCCCATCCGGGCTCTCGGGCCGCAGGATCTGGCGGATCTCCTCGGCCAGGGCGTCCGCATGTACGACCTGTACCTCGAGCCGCCGGTGACCGACGAGGTCGATCGTCTCGTGCCCCTCGTCCGATCGCGTCTGAAGTTGTTGCCCCCACCGCGGGACATCCCGGAACCGGAAACGACGGAGGAGGAGCGCGAACGGCTGGTGGATGCGTTCCTCGCCTCGCCGGAGGCCGCCGGGCTTGGGTCGGACCGCGACCACACCGCGGTCATCTGCCACCACCTCGTCGACTTCGCCTGCGACTACGGCGCCGGCGACCCGCTGCGCTGGAGCCCCATCGCCGTCGAGATCTGCCTCGTCGACTGGTTCCCGCGCAAGGTCATCCTCGAAGGCGGCAATGCCACCGCAGTCCCGGACGTACTCCGACGGTGGATCCGGTACTCCGGTCGCCATAAGGGCCTGTCCGACGACCTCGTGGCGGAGACGCTGCAGGCTGTGGACACGTTCGCGAACGTCTTCGCGGAAGGCATGGCCGATGAGCAGAGCGCCGGCCCGGCCAAGCAGATCGCGGCAAAGATGCTCGCGGACGGGATCGACCTGACCGACGAAGGCGCGGTCGCACGATGGATCGACACCCACAACTCGGGGCTCAGGGGACGCTGACCGGACGCATCCCGGCCGGCGGCGTCGGTGGGCATCAGCGGCCAGCGGGGCCGTCCAGCTGTCGAGCGCCTCGACCACGCGGGTGGGTCTGTTCGGTCGGGCCGGCTAATCTTGACAGACTTAGCTGTCAGAGGGAGAATGACGGCTAACTTGCACGAGATTAGCCGTGGGTTAGCACATGCGCCTCCCTGAACCCGCTCCGACACTCGATGAGCTGCTCCGTGCTGCGGATCTCAGCGCGGAGATCCCCCGCCTGCTTGGCGCCGGGGTTGGTCCGACGGTCGGCGCCGAGTACCTCCACTGGGATGACATCCGTCGCCGAACGCCCCCAGGCGATCTGGACCGGAGGACTTGGTGGCTCGGCATCAAGCTGGCGCGCGCGTCGACGCTGCGCGAGCTGCCCCTCCGATCGGCAGGTGGCCGGCCGATCCGCTACTCGCTACCGGATGAGGCGCTCGAGCTACTGCATTGGATCGACCAGCACGCAGCCGGCGAGATCATGGTCTCGGAGACGATCACCGATGCCGCCGACCGTCGCCGATACGTGGTCAACTCGCTCATCGAGGAAGCCATCACGTCGAGCCAGCTCGAGGGCGCAAGCTCGACCCGACAAGTTGCGAAGGAGATGCTGCGGACCCGCCGGGAGCCCCGCGATCGCGACGAGCGCATGATCCTGAACAACTACACGGCCATGTCGGCGCTGCGCGACCTGCTGGGCCGGCCGATCGCGCCTGAGGACGTGCTCCAGCTACATCGCATCCTGACGGAAGGCACGCTCGATGACCCGACCGCGGCAGGAAGGCTCCAACGGCCGGACGAGGAGCGCGTCGTCGTCCAGGCCGCGGACGGGACGGTCGCCCATCAACCGCCACCTGCCGACCAGCTCCCTGGGCGGATGGAGGCGATGTGCCGCTTCGCCAACGGCGACGAGGGCTCCGGGTTCGTCCATCCGGTCGTGCGTGCCATCCTGCTTCACTTCTGGCTGGCTTACGACCACCCCTTTGAGGATGGCAACGGCCGGACCGCGCGTGCACTGTTCTATCGCGAGATGCTGGCCCACGGTTACTGGCTGTTCGAATATGTGACGATCTCGCGCCTGTTGCTCAGGGCGCCACGCCAGTACGCCCGGGCGTTCCTCCACACGGAGACCGACGAGGACGACTCTACCTACTTCGTTCTGCATCAGCTCCGGGTGATCCGGCGGTCCATCGAGGAGCTGCACACGTATTTGAAGCGGAAGATGGGCGAGCTACGGGAGACCATCCAGCTGCTCCGGCAGACGGACCTCAACCATCGCCAGATCGCCCTGCTCACGACTGCGTTGCATCATCCGGACGCCGAGTACACGTTCGCCTCGCACGCGGCCAGCCACCGGGTCGTCAGACAGTCGGCACGCACGGACCTGCTCGACCTCGAGCGGCGCGGGCTGCTGACAAAGCGCACCGTAGGCCGGCGGTTCTCCTTCCATCCGGCAACTGACCTGGGCCATCGATTGCAGACCCGCTGACGCGCCAGTTACCTGCCCCGTTGTTCTTCATCGATCAGCGGACGCAGCGCGTCGGGGGGACTCTCGCGGATCCTACGGTAGAAGTCCGCCATGACTGCCCGGGCGGTATGCAGCGCGACGCCGGCGCGATCCGCGTCGAAGTAGGCGCGGACGGCAGTGATCCCGCCTTGTTTCGCGACCGGCGGCTGCCGAAACTCGGGCTTGCCACTGCGGTTCCGCACACCCTTGAAATGGGCGATCAGGTTCCTGTCGGCCTCGAGGCGCTTGATGTCCTGGCCCAGACCTTGGCCCATCCGCAGTTCATCACGGGTGAGGCGTAGGACAAGGGACATCCACTTCTGCGGAAGGTTCTCCTTCTCCGGCGCCATCCACTCCTCGGTTGGGAGTCGAGCCTCGGCCTCCCGATTCACGAATGCCTCGATGGCTGCGTGGGCGCAGAGGACCGCCACCAAGCTACCCCTCAGCTTCGCGCTCGGATCGGGTGCTTTCGAGCTTTCCCCCTCGCGGCTTTCAACGGCCGCCGATTCGGCCGCTCTATCAACTCGATCTCGACCATCGTCGACGTAAGCACGTTCATCGAGCGATGCCCTCACGGGGGCGACGGTTCACTCGCTGCCTGCCGCCGGATAGACGGTCCCGACGCTCGCGCGTTCAAGGTTGAGGGCGAGGAGGTCCTCGAGCACGTCGGCGGCGGCGAGGTCCGCGGGCCAGCCGTAGGCGGCGAGGACGGCGCGGTCGAGGCGGGCGTGGGCGTCGCGGAGCCAGGTGGGGCGTTCGTTGTAGAGGTTCGTGAGCGTCCGGGGCTTCAGCTCCTCCTCGGTCAGGCCAGGCGGGTTGAGCCAGCCCTCACGGAGCTCGTTGAGGCGCTTCGCGGCGGTCGCGATCTCGGCGCGTTGCTCGTCGGTGGGGCGCGGGAAGGGGAAGGTCTCGAAGCAGGTCGAGGGCGTGTAGCGTGGGCGCGTTTCGAGCTGTGTGCCTAGCGCGAGTGCCCAAAGTTCGTGGGCGCGCGAGTGCAGCACGCCAAAGGTGTAGTCGTCGTCTCGGGCGATGGCGATGAGCTGGTGGTCGGCGAGGACGTCGGCGTCGACCCACGAATAGACGGTGTTTGGTCAACGTCGGAGTGGCGATGTAACGAGTGAGGCCGGCCAACGCACTCCGCATCCCCGATCCGGGCTCAACGTGGAGCCCCCACCGCTCGCGGTACGACTTCCGGCGAACCTGATCGCGGAACGGCTTGACCGATCGAAGAACGTGCTCGAATGGTGCCTCGTAGAGAGCGGCCTCTTCCCTGGTCGTTCGGACGCCAAAGTCGGTGATCCACATTCCTCGCGGCCGGCGCGTGATGTCGAGGCCATTCACCCAACGCCGGACGACATCGCGGTTGTCACGTCCATCCGGGTTCGGATAAGCCAGCATGTCGGAGGCCGCCTCGTCCTGGAGCTCGAACGGGCCGCCTTTGACGTCGGCCACGAATGCGATCCCGAGGTTCTCCTGGAGCCGCTGAGCGCGAGTCAGATCGACGCCCGCCGTCAGGTTCGCGTTGATGGCGGCCACCAGCCGTCCGTCGAGCCGCCGAGCCTTCTCGGAGCCGTCGTCGAAGGCGACGAACGAGACGTGGACGGCCGCTCCGTCGAGGATCCACGGCTCGTCCGACCAGGCCAGGAAGATGTCCCCGGTCGCCTTGATCCGCTCGAGGACGCGGCGGCCCAGGCCGCCCCTGATGCCCCGCGTGGCGAGGAGGCCCACGCGCTTCGTCCGGCCGGTCTCGACCATCGCCCGTGCCTTCTCGTGCCAGTAGGCGACGAAGTCGGACATGCCCGGGAGTCGGTCGCCGAAGATCGCAAACAGCGCGTCCACGTAGTCGGAGCCGAGGCCGCGGCGAAGCAGTTTCGCTCCCAGGAACGGCGGGTTGCCGACGATGAACTCCGCGGCGGGCCAGGCGGCCTCGCGAGGGTGCTCGGGGTCGGAGAGGTCGAGGAGCGCATCCATCGTGCCAATCGAGTCGAGCGGGCGCAGGATCGGGTCGCGGCGGTAGGCGAAGCCGTTGCGCAGCATCCACTGGATCTCGCCGATCCAGATCGTCACCCGCGCCAGCTCCGCGGCGTAGGGGTTGATCTCGAGACCGAGCACCGCCTCCGGCCCGACACCCGGGTACTGCATCGGCATGTGCAGCGCCTCCGACGCCCAGTGGATGACCTCGCGCTCGAGGTCCTTGAGCCCCTGGAGGGCGATGTAGAGGAAGTTGCCCGAGCCGCAGGCGGGGTCGAGCACGCGCACGGCGCGCAGGCGATCGAGGAAGGCCTCGACCCTCACGCGCCCGGGATCCTTGCCCGCCCGCCGGCCGAAGGAGGCCTCGAACTTCGCATGGTGCGCCAGGGCCTCCGCCTTGACCGCCTCGAACTCGCGCCGCAGGGGCTCGATGACGACGGGCTCAACGAGGCGCTCGATCGAGGCCCGGTCGGTGTAGTGGGCGCCGAGCTGGCTGCGGCGCCCGGGGTCGAGGCCGCGCTCGAAGAGCGTGCCGAAGATGGCCGGCTCGATCTGTGACCAGTCGAGCTTCGAGACCGCCAGCAGCGTGGCCATCTCGGGAGCGGTGAGCGGCAGCACCGCGGGACCGTCGAAGAGGCCGCCGTCGAACCACTCGATGCGCTCGGTGCCGAAGAGGCCGCCCTTCGTCGACATCCGGCCGAAGAGATCGCCCAGGCCGTCGGTGAAGGCGGCGGGGTCGGTCCGCGTGGCCGTGGCGAAGCGGCCCAGGAGGCCGGTCGGCAGCAGGCCCGCATCCTCGGCGAAGAGGCAGAAGAGGAGCCGGTCGAGAAAGTGGGCCACGGCCTGCGGATCGTGGCCACGCTCGCGCAGCGCCTGGGCGAGGTCGGCGAAGCTCTGGGCGGTCTTCTCGGTCAGCTCGGCCGGCGTCTGGCTGGGCCGGAGCTTGTCGGGGTCGCCGAAGACCGCGCGCAGGACGCGCAGCGGCTCGGTCGGGTCGGCGGCGAGGCGGGCGAGGTCGAAGGCGTGGATCGTCGTGGCGGTGCCGGTGAAGTTCGTGTGCACCTCGAAGCGGTCGAGGTCGCAGACGACGAGCAGGGGCGGGTTCTCCAGCGCCTCGCGGTAGAGGAGGAGCTGCCGGTAGGCGGCTTTCAGGTCCTTGCGCTTGCCCTTGTACTCCCAGGCGAAGTGGCCGCGCTTCCAGACGTCGGCGTAGCCCTCGCCGCCACCCTCCTTGCTGGCGCCCTTCTCGAAGGCGTACCACGCGCCGTCGGGGTCGGCCTCGTTGGGCGTGGGGTAGCCGAGCAGCCGGCACAGATCGATGAAGTGCTCCTGCGCGGCCGCGCGCTCGGCGCGATTGCTGCCGGACCACTTCGCCGCGAACTCGTGTGGTGTCATCGGCGGGTCGTCCAGGTCATGCGGCCGCCCGGCCAGCGATCCGTGCCTCGTACACATCGACGAGATCGAACAGGTCGTCGGCGGCGTACTGACGGTCGTAACCGCCCTCCGAGATCTGGCGGATCACCCCGGCCGCCTCGAGGTCCTTGAGCGCATCGAGCGCGCGACGATAGGACGCACCGGTCACCGCCCGGATGGTCGCGGTCGAGGTGATCGGCTGCGCCGGCAGGGCGGCGATGATGCGCGCGGCCGCCGAATCCCGGCGCGGTCGGCCCGCTCGCTCGAACCACTCGGCCTGCAGGCCCGCGACAGCCCCCGCCAGCTCCAGCGACAGGCGGGCCGCGCGCTCGCACGCCTCGGCGAAGCCGACGCACCAGGCCTCGATCCGACCCTCGCGGAAGCCGGTCAGGCCCTCGATGTAGGCGGCCGGATGGGCGGCCAGCACGATCGAGACGGGCGGCACGAAACGGAGGGCGACGCCGCTGCGTCGGAGGACGACGTGGATGAGGCCACGACCGACACGACCGTTGCCGTCCACGAACGGGTGGATCGTCTCGAACTGGGCATGCGCGATGGCGGCCTGCACGACGGGTGGGAGGTCGTCACGGTTGACGAAGGTGACGAGATCCGCGACGAGCGGCTCGACCTCGCCCTCGGGCGGCGGGACGTAGCGGGCGTCGAGCGGTGAGTTCAGTCGGCCACCGATCCAGTTCTGCTCGCGCCGGAAGGCGCCCGGCGCCAGGCGGGCCGGTGCGTCGGCCATCAGCGCTCGATGGATCGCCAGCAGGTCGTCCCGCATGAGCGGTCGGTCGGCGTCGCCGATCGCGACCGCCTCCTCCATCGCCATCACGTTGGCGGCGACCGTCCGCGCGGCTCCGCGGGCAGATCGCGGGTCGATGAGGGCTTGGGCCAGGTTCCGCGGCGACACCTCGTAGCCCTCGATGCGCGAGGACGCCACGGCCTCGGACCGGAGCAGGAGAGGACCGATCGCCTCGAGTCCTGCCACGGCGCTGCCGGCGTTGAGGGCGTGGACCGCCGCCTCGGCGGCTTCGACCCGCTGCGCGGTATCGAACGTGACCGCGGGGTTCAGGCCCGCGATCAGGTCGGGGATGTAGGCGCGATAGTTGAACGAGGCCCGCGCGCGACGGCCTCCGTGCACTCCAGGATCGCCCTCCCAACGGCGCTCGACGAATCTCCCCAACCGGCCGATCTCCTCACCTGATGGGCCACTTCCGAGAGTGTTCGTCTGGAAGTGGCCGATGTCAAGGCGATTCCGGCCACATATGAAGGCCTGGCTCCAGACGGGCCCGATGAAAGCCTGCGGCGCATGTGATAGGTTGAGCGAGTCGCACAGCTTCCTGCAGATTTGGGTAGGTTATGAGCCGTCCGCACGCCGCCGATCGCGACTGGTTGGGCCTCTCCGAGGCGAGCCGGCTGCTCGGCGTCTCGCCCGCCACGCTGCGCCGATGGAGCGACGCCGGGCGCCTTCGGGTGTTCACGACACCGGGTGGACATCGGCGTTTCTCGCGGGCGACCCTGGAACGCCTGCTTCCGGCCGATCGGTCCCACCGCCCATCGTTGGGCAGCGCCGGGCTCACGCCGGTGCGGATCGCGCGCACGTACCGACGCGCCAGCCGCTCGGCCTCGATGGAGCTGCCCTGGGTCGTTGCCCTTACCGACGAGCAGCGGACGCTCTTCCGCGAGCGCGGGCAGATGCTCGCCGCGGGACTCCTGCAGTACCTCGACGCCGGGCTGCCGGAGACGGCCGCGCATCACCTGAAGGAAGCGTCGGTCACCGCAGCGGAACACGGCCGCCTCGCGGCCACGCTCGGCCTCTCGCTCAGCCAGACCATCGAGGGCTTCCTCCGCTTCCGCACCCCCTTCCTCCATGAGCTGGTCGTGACGGCGAGGAGGCGCGGCTTCGACACGGCCGAGACGACCGATCTTCTCGAGACGACCGAGCGGGGCATGGACCAGCTCCTTGTGGCCACGATGACCGGGCACAGCCTGGCCAAGGTCCGGGCGCGCGGTCGAGCCCGGCACAACGCCCCCGCCCCCGTGGGACCGGCTGAGACGGCGAGCGCCGATGGCGGTTGAACCGGGCGGCGTCGTGGCGCTGGTGACGCACGCCCGCCGCGTTCCGGCCATCGAGCGCGAGCGGTTCGCCCTCCAGGCCCGGGGGTGGCGACGAGTGGGCGGGTTGCTCCTGGAGACCTGCCACCGGGTCGAGGCCTACCTCGTGACGGACCGGGCTCCGGCCGACCTGCGCACCTCGCTGCCCGAGGGCGGTCGTCTGGTCGTCGGCCAGGCCGCCGTGCGCCACGCGATCTCCGTGGCGGTGGGACTCGATTCCGTGGTCGTCGGCGAGGACCAGGTCCTCCACCAGCTGCGCCAGTCGGTGACGACGGCGCGCCATGACGGCGGCCTGGACCCGACGCTCGAACGGCTCTTCATCCTCGGACTACGCGCTGGGCGCCGGGCGCGGTCGTGGCGTCAGGGCCCCGCGCTCTCGATGGCCGATCTCGCGCTGGCCGCCGTCGAGCGTCGCGTCGGACCCGTGCGCGGCCGCCCGCTCCTGGTCATGGGGGCCGGAGAGATGGGTCGGCTGACCGCCCGAGCGGCCACCGCCGCTGGCGCGCACGTGTCGATCGCGAGTCGGACCGCGGGGCGGGCCGATGCGCTCGCGGCCCAGGTCGGCGCACAGACCATGCCCTTCGATCCGGGGCCGCGGGTCGGAGACGTCGCCGCCATCGTCGTCGCCCTCCGCGGCCCATGGCCGATCGCGCCATCGACCGTCGAGGCGCTGGCTGCGAGCCGCCTCGTGGTGGTCGACCTCTCGGTCCCACCGGCCGTGTCGGAGGCGCTGGCTGCCACCCTCGGAGCGCGGTTCGTCTCCGGCGACGCGCTCGCCCTGACGGAGCCGGATACCGACACCTTCGCGAACGGGCCTGTGTCCCGGTTGGAGGCACTGGTCGACGCGACGACCGCCGAGTTCGCCGCCTGGCTCGACGGACGCGAGCAGCGGGCCACGGCCCGGGCGCTCGCCGAGCGGGCGGAACGCGAACGCCAGGCTGAGCTGGATGATCTGTGGCGCCGGCTGCCACGGCTCGAGCCGGAGGTCCGCGAGGTCATCGACGGGATGAGCCGCCATTTCGCGGCGCGACTCCTGCGCGAGCCCCTCGAGCGCCTGGGGCAGGATCCGGACGGGCGCCACGAGCGCGCCGTGCGCGAGCTCTTCGGGCTGTGAGGCTCGGCACGCGGGGCAGCGCCCTTGCACTCGCCCAGGCACGCCTCGTGGAGGCCGCGCTCGGCGCGGCGGGCCTCGAGGGCGTCGAGCTGGTGACGATCGAGACGGAGGGCGACCAGCGCCAGCCAGACACCGCCTGGGGCGAGGGCGCCTTCGTCGCCGCCATCGAGCGAGCCCTCCTCGACGGACGCGTCGACGCCGCCATTCACAGCGCCAAGGACGTGCCGACCGCCGAGACGCCGGGCCTCGTCATCGCCGCCTACCTGCGTCGCGAGGACGCCCGCGACGCCCTCGTCGTGCGGACTGGCGAAACGGCCCGCACCCTGAGCGCGTTGCCCACCGGCGCGCGGGTGGGCACGGACAGCCCGCGACGGACGGGCTTCCTCCTCGCCAGCCGGGCCGACCTGCGCGTCCACCCGCTCCACGGCAACGTGGACACGCGGCTGCGACGGCTCGACGCCGGGGAGACCGACGCGCTCGTCCTCGCCGTCGCCGGCCTCGTCCGGCTGGGGCGGGCGGACCGGATCTCGCAGATCCTGGACCCTTCGCTGGTCCCGCCCGCGCCCGGGCAGGGCGCGATCGCCGTGCAGGTCCGGGCCGACGATGCGGCGACCTATCAGGCCGTGGCGGCGATCGACGACCGGCCGACCCGGCTCGCCGTCGAGACCGAGCGTGCCTTCCTGACGGCCTCCGGTGGAGGCTGCCGGGCGCCGATCGGGGCGCTGGCGCAGGTAGACGGCGACGAGATGGATCTGCTCGGCGCCTGGGCCTCGCCCGACGGCTCGGCCAGCGCCTCGGCGCGGGGTCGGGGGAACCCGGCGGACGGGGTGCGCCTGGGCCGGGAGCTGGCCGCGCGGCTGGGCACGCGACAGCGGCCCGGCGCTCGCCGGGTGCTCCTGACGCGGGCGACCGAGCAGGTGGACGAGCTTGCACGCGAACTCCAGGAGGCCGGGATCGTCGCCATCTCGGTGCCGGCCATCGTCATCGACCCGGTACCGCCCGGCGAGGCGCTGGACGCCGCTGCCCATCGTCTCGACCGGTACGCGTGGGTGGTCGTCACGAGCGCTAACGGCGCACGAGCCCTACTGTCCGCTACCGGGCGGGTCGACGCGCCGCTCGACGCTCCCCGCTGGGTCGCCATCGGCTCGGCGACCCGCCGTGTCCTCGAGGACGAGGGCATCGAGGTCGACCACGAGCCGCTACGGTCGAGCGCGGCCGGCATCGGGGCGGAGCTGCCGGTCCGTGCCGGCGAGCGGGTGCTCCTCGTTCGCGGCGACCTGGCCGACGAGGGGCTTCCGGACGCGCTGCGCGCCCGGGGCGCCGAGGTCGACACGGTCGTCGCCTACCGGACGCGCGAGGCGCCCGCGTCGTCTCGGCCGCTGCTCCGGGGGGCCGTCGACGACGGACCGCTCGACGCGGTCCTGTTCACGAGCGGCTCCACCGTGCGCGGGCTGGTCGCGCTGGCCGATGCCGAAGCGCTCCCCGGGATCACCTCGATCCCGGCCATCTGCATCGGTCCAGAGACGGCCGCCGAGGCGCGGCGGGCCGGGTTCCAGGTCCTCGCCGAGGCGACCATGCGGGACGCCGCCGCGCTCGCCGCGACCACCGTGGCGGCGCTCACCACACAGCTCCAGGAGATTCGATGACGCTCGAAGTGTCCCCCTCGGTCCGGCCGCGCCGGCTCCGGCGGACGGCCGCCCTGCGCGCCCTCGTGCGCGAGACCCGGGTGCATCCATCGATGCTCGTGGCGCCGCTGTTCGTCCGCCCCGGCGCCGGAAAGCGGGAGCCGATCGATTCGATGCCCGGCCAGGCCCGGCTCTCTCCTGATCTCGCGGCCGAGGAGGCCGCCCGGCTGGCCGAGCTGGGCGTGGGCGGCGTCATCCTCTTCGGCCTGCCCGAGGCGAAGGACGCGCTGGGCAGCGGGGCCTCGGCAGAGGACGGGATCGTCCAGGACGCGTTCCGGCGGATCCGCGCCCTCGAGCTGCCCATCGTGGCCATGGCGGACACCTGCCTGTGCGAGTACACCGACCACGGTCACTGCGGACCGCTTGCCCGCGACGGCTCGGTCGACAACGATGCGGCGCTGGTGCGCCTGGCCGAGACGGCCGTCAGCCAGGCCGCGGCCGGGGCGGACGTGGTCGCCCCCAGCGCGATGATGGACGGCCAGGTGGCGGCCATCCGGGCGGCGCTCGACGCGGCCGGCTTCAGCCAGACCGCGATCATGGCCTACGCCTCGAAGCACGCCTCGGCGTTCTACGGCCCGTTCCGCGAGGCGGCCGACAGCGCCCCCGCCTTCGGCGATCGGCGCGCCTACCAGATGGACCCGGCCAACGGGCGCGAGGCCGTGCGGGAGATGGCCCTCGACATCGACGAGGGGGCGGACATCCTGCTCGTCAAGCCCGCGCTGCCCTGCCTCGACCTGGTGGCGGCCGCCCGGGCCCGGTTCGACCTGCCCATCGCCGCGTACCAGGTCTCGGGCGAGTACGCGATGCTCGCCGCCGCCGCCGAGCGCGGCTGGCTCGACGGGCGACGCGCGACGCTCGAGTCCGTGACCGCGATCGTCCGGGCGGGTGCGGGGATCGTCATCACCTACGCCGCGGCGGACCTCGCCAGCTGGCTGCGAGACGAGCGATGAGCGCCGACGGCCAGGCCTACGTGCAGGCCCTGGCCCTCGGGCTCGACCCGGCGTGGCGGCGCCGCAGCGACGAGGAGCGTCATGACGACGGCCGCCGGTTTGCCGAGGCGGACGCGGAGGCCGGGCTCGTCGGCGTGCGCAGCATCACGTACTCCTCGGTCGGGCTCGAGCCCGGGGTCGACCTGCTCTTCTGGCGCATGGCCCCGTCCATGGACGCGCTCGAGGAGGCCGCGGCAGTGCTGCTCCGCAGCGGCCTCGGCCGCTGGCTGACCGTGCGCCATTCGCTCATCGGGCGGATCGGCCCGTCGCAGTACGTGAAGAAGCCGACCGAGCAGGAGCAGTCGCTCTTCACCGGTGAGCGCGCGCGCTACCTCATCGTCTATCCCTTCACGAAGAGCGCCGAGTGGTACCTGCTCTCGCGCGAGGCGCGGCAGGGGATCATGAACGAGCACATGCGGGTCGGCCACGAGTACCCGACGATCCGCCAGGCCCTGGCCTACTCCTTCGGGCTTGACAGCCAGGACTTCGTGGTCGCCTACGAAACGGACGACCTGGTCGACTTCGGCGACCTCGTGCGCGCCCTGCGGAGCACCGAAAGCCGGCGCTCGACGGTCAGCGACACGCCGATCCTGCTCGGGATCCATCGCCCGCTCGACGAGATCCTCGCGCTGCTCGGTGCCCCATGACGGCCGAAACCCCAGCCGTCACGCGGACGACGACGCTCGTCGCCCGGGCCGAGGCGCTCTTCCCGGGCGGGGTGAACAGCCCTGTGCGGGCCTTCCGCGCCGTCGGTCGACCCCCCCTCCTCCTCGAGCGCGGCGAGGGGTCGTACGTGTGGGACGCCGATGGCCGGCGCTACATCGACTACATCGGGGCCTGGGGCCCGGCCATCCTCGGCCACGCCCATCCGGCGGTCGTCGAGGCCGTCGTTCGCGCCGCGCGGGGTGGGTTCGCGCTCGGCGCGACCCACCCGCTGGAGATCGAGTTGGGCGAGGCGATCCGGCGAGCGATGCCGTCGGTGGAGCGACTGCGCTTCACCTCGTCGGGGACCGAGGCCGTGATGAGCGCCCTGCGCCTCGCCCGTGCCGCGACCGGCCGCGACCTCATCGTGAAGTTCGCCGGCGGCTACCACGGCCACGTGGACGGGCTCCTCGTGGAGGCCGGCTCGGGCGTCGTGACCCAGGCCATCCCGGGCAGCGCCGGCGTGCCCGAGGCAGTCGCCGGGTTGACGCTCGTCCTGCCCTACAACGACCCGACCTCGGTGACCCTCGCGTTCGCGGCCCATCCCGGGCGGATCGCCGCGGTCATCGTGGAACCGGTGGCGGCGAACATCGGGGTCGTCCCGCCGGAGCCGGGCTTCCTGGAACATCTGCGTGCGACGACCCGCGCCGACGGCGCGCTGCTCATCTTCGACGAGGTGATCACCGGCTTCCGGCTGGGGCCCGGCGGCGCGCAGGCCAGGTTCGGCATCCGGCCGGACCTCACCACGCTGGGCAAGATCATCGGCGGCGGGATGCCGATCGGGGCGTACGGCGGCCGGGCCGACCTGATGGACCTCGTGGCGCCCAGCGGGCCGGTCTACCAGGCCGGCACCTTGTCGGGGCATCCGCTGTCGATGGCCGCCGGCATCGCCACCCTTGCCGCGCTCGAGCCTGCGAGGTACCTGGCGCTCGAAGCCGCGGCGGAGTCGCTCGCCGCGGGATTGCGCGAGGCAGCCGGCGCGGCCGGCCGAGAGGTCTCGGTCGCCCAGGTCGGCTCGCTCCTCACGCTCTTCTTCCGGCCGACGGCGCCGGACGACGCCGCCGAGGCGCTCGCGTCGGATCGCGAGGCGTACGCGCGCTTCTTCGGCGGGATGTTCGATCTGGGGATCCTCCTGCCGCCCTCGCAGTTCGAGGCGTGGTTCGTCTCGCTGGCCCACGGTCCGGAGGAGATCGAAGCGACGGTCGACGCCGCCCGCGCGGCGCTCCCGGCATGAACGACCGGTTCCTGCGGGCCTGCCGGCGCGAGCCGGTCGATGCGACGCCAGTCTGGTTCATGCGCCAGGCCGGCCGATCCCTGCCCGAGTACCGCGCCATCCGCGAGCGAGCCAGCCTGGTCGAGATCACCCGCGACGCGGCGCTGTGCGCCGAAGTGACCCTCCAGCCCGTCCGGCGGCTCGGCGTCGACGCCGCGATCCTCTTCGCGGACATCACCACGCCGCTGCCGGGCATCGGGGTGCACCTCGAGATCGTCGACGGCGCCGGCCCGATCATCGACCGGCCCATCCGGACGGCCGCGGACGTCGAGCGGCTGGCGGCATTCGATCCGGAGGCTGCCGTCGGCCCGCTGCTCGAGGCTATCCGGCTCGTCCGGGAGGCCTCGCCGGTGCCGCTCATCGGTTTCGCCGGCGCGCCCTTCACGCTAGCCTCGTTTCTCGTCGAAGGCAAGGGATCACGCGACTCGGCCCGGCTCAAGACGCTCCTCCATGCCGATCCCGCCACGTTCGAGCGGCTCATGGCTGCCCTGGTCGACATGACCGTGGCCTACCTGCGTGCCCAGGTGGCGGCCGGCGCCCAGGCGGTCCAGCTCTTCGACTCGTGGGTGGGGAGCCTGGGCCCGTTCGACTACGGGCGATCGGTCGCGCCGCTCATGCGGCGGCTGTTCGCGGGCCTGGCCGACCTCGGCGTGCCCACGATCCACTTCGGGACCGGCGCGGCCGGCCTGCTGGCCCAGATGGCCGAAGCCGGCGGGGACGTCATCGGGCTCGACTGGCGGATCGCCCTCGACGACGGCTGGGCGCTCGTCCCCGATCGCGCCGTGCAGGGCAACCTCGACCCGGCTCTCCTGCTCGGCCCGTTCGACGCCGTCGCGGAGCAGGCCCGATGGATCCTCGCGCGGGCGGGCGGGCGGCCGGGCCACGTCTTCAACCTCGGCCACGGCGTCCTGCCCGACAGCGACCCCGACGACCTGCGACGCCTCGTCGATCTCGTCCACGAAGTCTCCGTCCCCTCCAGCGCAGGGAGCCCCAGATGACCGACGCGGTCCTCCTCATGGCCTACGGCAGCCCCGACCGGCTCGACCAGGTCGAGGCCTACTACACCGACATCCGCCGCGGCAGCCCACCCCCGCCGGAGCTGCTCGAGGAGCTGGTCGAGCGCTACCGGGCCATCGGGGGCGGCTCGCCCCTCTCGCGCATCGTCGAGGAGCAGCGAGCCGCTCTCGCCGCGGAGCTCGACGAGCGCGGCCGGCCGATGCCGGTCTACGCGGGGATGAAGCACATCGCCCCGTTCATCCGCGACGTCGTCGCCGCCATGGCCGCTGACGGCATCGAGCGCGCGGTCGCCATCGCCCTCGCCCCCCAGGCTTCGTCGATGAGCAGCGCGACATACCGGCGGGCGGTCGAGACTGCGGCCGTGGCGCTCGGCGGGCGGGCGCCGGCGTTCCTGTTCGTGGAGTCGTGGCACGACCAGCCCCGCCTCATCGAGGCCCTTGCGGCGGCCACGCGCGAGGCGCTCGAGCGCTTCCCCGATCCGACCCGCGTGCGCGTCCTTTTCACCGCCCACAGCCTGCCGGCCCGGATCATCGGGGCCGGCGACCCGTACCCGCGCGAGCTGGCCGGGACGGCCGAGCTGGTCGCCGGGCGGCTGGGCCTGCCGGAACACGGCTTCGCCTACCAGAGCGCCGGGCGGACCGACGAGGCGTGGCTCGGGCCGGACCTCCGCGACGAGATCCGGCGGCTCGCCGGCGCGGGGGTGCGCGAGCTGGTCGTCTGTCCGGTCGGCTTCGTGGCTGACCACCTCGAGGTCCTCTACGACATCGACATCGAGGCCCAGGCCGTCGCCCACGAGGAGGGAGTCCGTCTCGAGCGGGCTCGCTCCATGAACGCCGACCCGACCTTCATCGCGGGCATCGCCGACCTCGTCGAGGGGTCGCTCGTGCGGCGGTGAGCGTCGCCGTCGTCGGCGGCGGGATCACCGGCCTCGTAGCGGCCCGGGACCTGGCCGCGGCAGGAGTCCCGGTGACGCTCGTCGAGGCGGGGCCCCGGCTGGGCGGCAAGATCCTGACCGAGCGGTTCGACGGCTTCCTCGTCGAGTCGGGCCCGGACTCGTTCCTCACGACCCGGCCGGCGGCGATCGAGCTGTGCCGGGAGCTGGGGCTCGGGAACCGCCTCATCGGGACGAGGGAGCCCCGCGCGGTCTTCATCCGCCATCGCGGCCGCCTCGTGCCTCTTCCCGAGGGCCTCGCCCTCGTCCTGCCCACCCGACTCCGCCCGTTCCTCACCACGCCGCTCTTCTCGCCACGCGAGAAGCTCCGCATGGGCCTCGACCTCTTCCTGCCGCGCGCCACGCTCGATGGCGACGAGAGCGTCGGCGCGTTCCTCCGCCGACGTCTCGGCAATGACCTCGTGGAGCGGCTCGCCGGCCCGCTGCTGGGCGGCATCTACGGCACCGACGTCGACCAGCTCAGCCTCCTCGCCGTCATGCCCCAGCTCCGCGCAGCGGAGCATGCCCACCGGAGTCTCCTCCTCGCCGGCCGGGCGGGTTCCGGCGCGCCACGCGGCCCGAACGGGGGGTCAGCGGGCTCCCTCTTCCAGAGCCTGGCGGGCGGCATGGGCGAGCTGGTCGACGCGCTGCGGGCGGCCCTCGAGCGAGGTTCGCGGCCCGCCAACGTGCGGACCTCGACGGTGGTCGAGGCCCTGGAGCCGATCGCCGGCGGGCACCTCGTGCGCCTCTCCGACGGATCGACCGTTCAGGCGGAGGCGGTCGTCCTGGCCGCTCCGGCGCCGGCCGCCGCGCAGCTCCTCGAGGCGCGTGTCCCAGCCGCGGCCCGCGCGCTGCGGACCATCCCCTTCGGCTCGACAGTGGCCGTCACGCTGGGCTTCCCGGAGGACGCGCTCCCCCGGCCGCTGCGCGGCCATGGCTTCCTCGTCCCGCCGGACGAGGGCCTGGCCATCAGCGCCTGCACGTGGAGCTCTGCGAAGTGGCCAGGACGAGCCCCGGAGGGGTTTGTCCTCCTGCGGGCGTCGCTCCGGGCGCCGGATGCGGCGCTGCTGGCCGCCACCGACGAGACGCTCGTCGCCATGGCCCGAACCGACCTGGCGCGGTCGCTGGGCCTCCGAGGCGAGCCGATCCTCGCCCGTGTCGCCCGCTGGCCGCACGCGATGCCGCGCTACACGATCGGCCACCTGGACCGAGTCCAGGCCGCCCGGGCCGCCCTGGCTGCGACGCCCGGGATCGTGCTCGCCGGTGCCTCATACGGTGGGGTCGGGCTGCCCGACTGCGTCGCGCAGGGACGGGCCGCCGCGGCCCAGGTGCTTGGCTGGCTGGCTGAGGGGGTCGGGAGGCGGGCTGAAGCGGGATCGGCGCTCTGAGCGCGATCTTCAGGCGGGCGGGGTGCCCCCGCCCCCGAAGCGGGCGATCTCCCGCTCGAGGTCGAGCGTCCGCACGACGCCGCGATGCTCGTCCTCGCCCCAGGCCGCGCGGGGCACGGCCCACATGATCTCGAACTCGTTGCCGTCAGGGTCGCGGCCGTAGAGCGACTTCGAAACGCCGTGGTCGCTGGCGCCGGTGAGCGCTCCGGCCGCGGACAGCTCGGTGGCCGCGGCGGCCAACGCCTCGATCGTGCCGACCTCCCAGGCCAGGTGGTACAGGCCGGTCGAGCCGCGTGCCGGGCGCGGCGCGGCCGGACCCACCGAGAAGAGGCCCAGATCGTGGTGGTTGTCCGCGAGCGGCGAGCGCATGAAGACGGCCTGCCCGCCGAACTCGCGGCCGACCTCCTCGAAGCCGAAGACCCGCGCGTAGAACTCCGCCGCGACCGACGCGTCGCGGACGTAGAGGACGGCGTGGTTGAGGCGCGTGACGGGGATCATCGATCCTCCTGATTATGGGCCACCGCGCCCACGGCACGGAGACGGCCCGCCCCGAGAGCTGAGTCGGGGCACCTCTCGTGGCGCAGGTCGACTAGCTAGCCTGGGGCTCCGACAGGCGCGGGTCGCCATGTTGACCAAGAGCAGGCTCGCGCTTCCGAGACGGCAGCGGGGTCGGCATCACCACGATCTCGGGATCGAGCCGCTGCACCCACAGCGGGACAGGCTCGTCGTCAGCGCCGGGATCCGGCCGGGTCATGCCCAGGTCGTCGGGTGAGAACGGGAGTGGCCTGCGGGCCGGGATCGACTCCTCGGGCGGGCGGCGTCGACGCCAGGCCACAAGCAGGATCAGGCCACCTCCTACGACCCCGAACACCAGCAGCATTGCGGCCAGGATGAGGGCGTCCACGCCGGAACCCGGGCCCTCTCCCGTGACGGTCGAACCGGCGGCTGCGAGGGGCGAAGCTGTCGCGGCGCCACTGGGGCCCGGACCGGTCGAGGCCGGCGTCACGGCTGCGCTGGCGACGGGCACGGCCGTGGAGCGAGGGGAGCCGGACCGCGACTTCGGCGGGGGCGCGCCGGACGCCGGCGTGGGCGCGGCGATCGGTGCCGCGGTGTGCACAGGCGTTGGTGCCGGCGTAGGCGCCGGAGTTGGCGCAGGCGTCGGTGCTGGCGTGGGCGCCGGGGTGGGGGCGGGTGTCGGTGCCGGCGTAGGCGCCGGAGTTGGCGCAGGCGTCGGTGCTGGCGTGGGCGCCGGGGTGGGGGCGGGCGTCG
>JBGPMJ010000003.1:0-27727 GCA_041486935.1 Candidatus Limnocylindria bacterium
GGGCGGGATCCGCGCACGGTGGGCAGCGGTCGCACCGGCGGCACGAACGCCTTCCGCGCCATGGGCGTGGCGCGGGGGCTGGCCGTCGGCCTCCTCGATGTCGGCAAGGGGGCGGTGCCCGTGCTCGTCGCCCGCTGGCTCGGAGCCTCGGACTTCCTCCAGGCGCTGGTCGGCGTGGCCGCCGTGGTGGGCTCCTGGCGCTCGGTGTTCCTCGGCTTCCACGGGGGCCGCGGCGTGGCCAGCGGCATCGGGGCGATGCTCGCCATCGCCCCGCTCGTGGTGCTCATCAGCGGGCCCGTCTTCCTCGGCGTCATCGCGCTCAGCCGCTACGTCTCGCTCGGCTCATTGGTCGGCTCGGCGGCCGGGGCGGCGGCGATGCTCGCCTTCGTCGCCCTCGGCGCCCTCGAGCCCGTCTGGCTCGTTTACGGCATCAGCGCCGCGATCATCGTCTGGCTGGCCCATGCCGACAACATCGACCGCCTGATCCATGGCCGCGAGCGCAAGTTCTCGTTCAACGACCGCGAGCGCGGCTGACCGGCCGACTCGCTAGCGCCGGCCCAGCGAGGCTCGGATCGAGCCGATCAGCACAGCGAGGGTGACGACGACGAGGACGACGACGACGACCGGCGCCCTGCGCAGGACGTCGCCGACGGGCGGCACGAGGAGGGCCAGCAGGGCCAGGGCACCCACGCCGAGCACGACCGCCGCGGCGGCGAGGAGGACCTGGCGGTCGCCCACGCGGCGCGGTGCCGGCTCGTTCATCGTGATGCCCTAGGCCTCCGGGTCGGCCGAGCCCGGGATGCCGATCGGCGCCACGAGGACGCGGCCGGCCAGCGCCCGGCCGGTGCGCGTCGCGTGGCCGAGCTTCGGACGGTGGAAGGTGACGGTGACGTCGGCGCGGACGACCGGGTCGGAAGCGGCGCCGCTGGTCAGGTCCACCGCCGTCGGCGTGTCCACGGACAGCACCGGGACGCCGGCCTCGCGGGCGCGTATGACGAGATCCACGGCGCTGCGGATCGGCTCGCGGAGCGGACCGCTGACGCCGCTCCCGAGCAGCGCATCGACCACGAGCGCGGCCTTTTCGCAGCCGGCCAGCAGGTAGCGCACGTCGCGGTCGTTGGCGGCGTGGATGCGGTCCACCGTCGTCCCTTCCAGGCGCTCCCAGTTCCGGCGGGCGTCGGCGGGGTAGGGATGCGGATCGGAGGTCACGAGGACGATGGCGACGCGCAGGCCGGCGGCAGCGAGGTGGCGTGCGGCGACGCTGCCGTCACCGCCGTTGTTGCCGGGACCGGCGAGGATGAGGATGGTCCCGTGGCTGCGGCGCTCGGTGCTCACGAGCGTCGCGCGTGCCGCGGCCGCGACGGCGGTGCCGGCCTCCTCCATCAGCCGCTCCCGGTCGATCCCGACGCGCTGCGCTTTCACGTCCGCGCCGCGCATGGCCTCGCCGCCCATCGGTGTGCGCGCGGCGTAGACCGCCCAGTGCGCGGCCAGCTCGTCGAGCCCGAACTCGTCCCCGGTCAGGAATGGGTCGGCGGTCGGGAGCGGTACGGGGAGGGTCGGGTCGGCGGCGGGGGTGCTCATGGAGGCGGCCATCGTAGCGCCGCTCAGTGCGGAAGGCGGACGCGGCCTCGCTCGTCGCGTTCCAGGAGCCCCTCACGCTCGAGGTCGGCGAGGGCCGCCGCCACGACCGGGGCGTCGTGGGGGCCGAGTGGGCCGGCGATCTCGGTCCACTCCCCGTCCGACAGGCCGCGCAGGCGCTCGACGATGCGGCCGCGGAGCCAGCGGCTCGTCGTTTCGTACGGGGCCGGCGCCTCGGCGGCGCGGCGCGGGCGAGGGTCAGCGGCCCGCTCGGTGATGCCGGTCAACGCATATCGGCAGTCCCCGTGGAGCGGGCACGCGTCGCAGTCCGGGCGCCGCGGCCGGCAGAACGATGCACCGATGTCCATCAGCGCCGCCGTCCAGTCGGCCGGTCGATCCGCGGGCACGAGCGCGTCGGCGATGGCCTGGAGGTCCCGCGCCGGAATGGGCTCGCCGGCGTCCCAGCCGCTGCCGTGCCCCACGACCACCCGGCCCAGCACGCGGCGCACGTTGGTGTCCACGGCGCCGACGGGATGGCCGTAGGCGATGGCGAGGATGGCCCGTGCCGTGTACGGCCCGATGCCCGGCAGCGCCCGGAGCGCGGCCTGGTCGTCGGGCAGCCGCCCGCCGTGGCGCTCCAGCACGGCGATCGCCGTCGCTCGTAGCCCCAGCGCCCGCCGGTTGTAGCCCAGCCCCACCCATGCCCGCAGCACCTCCGCCGGCGACGCGGCGGCGAGCGCCTCGATCGTCGGGAAGCGCGCCATGAAGGCGCGCCAGGCGGGCTCTCCGCGACTCACCTGCGTCTGCTGCAGGATCACCTCCGAGACGAGGACCGCATACGCGTCGCGCGTGCCGCGGAAGGCGAACCGGCGGCCCTCCCGGTCGAACCAGCCCACCACCAGCGCCTGCAGTCGGACGGCCGATGCCTGGTCGATCCCGTCGATGGCGAGCGAGCGAAGCGGGGACACGGGACCGAGTGTAAGCGGCGCACGGGCTCGCGGGCCGACCGGTAACCTCCGGGGCGTGGCACGGGCACGCTTCGTCGTCCTCTACGACCGCGACTGCGGCTTTTGCGCGTGGGCGGCGGCGTGGATCCGCCGAGCGGATCGGGACGACCGGCTGCGCATCGTGGCGCTCCAGGACGCGCCGCAGGATCCCCGCCTGGCCCCGATCGTGGAGGGGCGCGACTTGCGCTGCGCGCTGCACGCGGTGGATGAGCAGGGCGCCATCCACGCCGGCGGCGACGCCGTCCTCTCGGTCCAGGAGCGGCTCCCCGGGGGGGCACTGATCACGGCCTGGCGCCGCCTTCCGGGAGCGGCTGCCCTGGCCGACGTCGCCTACCACATCGCCGCACGGAACCGCGACCATCTCGGGCGACTGGTCGGCGCGGAGGCGGGCTCCACCTGCGAACTCGAGCGATGACGGACGAGCCCGCAGGCACGCCGGCGCCGATGCCCGACTTCGTGTCGCCCATGACCGCGACGCTGGCCGAGCGCGCTTTCAGCGACCCAGAGTGGCTCTTCGAGGTGAAGTGGGACGGCTATCGCGTCCAGGCCGTGGTGCGCGACGGGCGGGTCCGGCTCTGGACGCGCAACCGCGAGGACGCCGCGCGCTACTTCCCGGACCTGGCCGGCCCGCCCGACTGGATCGAGGCGCGCGAGGCGATCGTGGACGGCGAGGTGGTCGCACTCGACGAGGCCGGCCGTCCCTCCTTCTCGCTGCTCCAGGCACGGGCCGGTTTCGGGCAGCGGCGGGACGCGAACGTGCCGGTCGTGTACCAGGCCTTCGACCTCCTCCACCTCGACGGCCGCTCGCTCCTCGACGTCCCGCTCGAGGAGCGCAAACGGCTCCTGGCCGAGCGCCTGCGGGACCACCCGCTGGTGCGCTACGCGGGCCACGTCGAGGGTGATGGCGAGGCGCTCTTCGAGACCGCGAAGGCACAGGGCCTCGAGGGCGTCATGGCCAAGCGGCGCTCCAGCCGGTACGAGCCGGGCCGTCGCTCGCATGCCTGGCTCAAGGTGAAGGTACGGCGGGAGCAGGAGTTCGTGGTGGGCGGCTGGGAGCCGGGCAGCGTCGCGCAGCGCGACCTCGGCGCCCTCCTGCTCGGCGTGCATGACCGCGACGGCGACCTGCGTTTCGCGGGCGAGGTGGGCAGCGGCATGGACGCCCGGACCCGACACGACCTGCTCGCGCGCCTGCGCGGGCTGGAGCGAGACGATCCGCCCTTCGCCGACCCGCCACGGCTCAAAGCCGTGCACTGGGTCGAGCCGCGGCTCGTCGTGCGCGTCGAATTCGCCGAATGGACGCGCGAGAACCTCATCCGCCAGGCGGCCTACAAGGGCCTCGAGCCTGACCGAGATCCGGACTCGGTCGTGCGCGAGGAGCCGGCCTCCGGCGCCCGATCGATACCGACCCCGGAGGCCTCGAGCCCCCAGGCGACGGCGCGGATGGCGACGGCGGATGAGCTCGAAGCCCTCGACGCCCTCGGGGCCAACGGCTCCTGGCAGGTCGGGGGGCACCTCGTCCAGCTAACGAACCTCGACAAGGTGCTCTTCGCCGAGGGCGGCTTCACGAAGCGCGACCTGGTCCGCTACTACGTGACCGTGGCGCCCGTCCTCCTCCCCCACCTGCGCGACCACGGCCTGACCCTCGACCGCTACCCGAACGGCACGACCGGCCCCCACTTCTGGCAGAAACAGATCCCCGCGCACGCCCCGACCTGGGTGGCGCGCTGGCATCACGAGAGCCGCAACCCCGAGGAGTCGCACACGTTCATCGTGGCCGACCGCGTCGCCACGCTGGCCTGGCTGGCCAACCAGGCGGCCATCGACCTCCATCCCTGGACCTCGCGTACAGACGCACCACACCGCCCGACCTATGCGCTCATCGACATCGATCCCGGACCGCGCACGACCTGGGAGGAGGTACTCGTGCTCGCCCGCCTCTACCGCGCCGCGCTGGGCCACCTCGGCGTGCGTGGCTATCCGAAGGTGACCGGCAAGCGCGGCGTCCAGGTCTGGATCCCGGTCGAGCCGCGCTACACCTTCGCCGAGACCAGCGCGTGGGTGGAGGGCCTCTCGCGCGCGGTGGGTGCGACCGTGCCGGAGCTGGTGAGCTGGGAATGGTCCGTGGCGGACCGGCGCGGGCTGGCCCGCCTCGACTACACCCAGAACGCGAGCAACAAGACGCTCGTCGCGCCCTATGCCGTGCGCCCGGCCGGCCATGCTCCGGTCTCCGCGCCCATCGCCTGGGAGGAGCTGGACGATCCGGACCTGCGCCCGGACCGCTGGACGATCGCGACGATGCCGGCCCGCATCGCCGAGCGCGGCGACCTCTTCGCCGGCGCGCTCGCCTTCGACCAGCGCCTGCCGGCGCTCGGCTGAGGCCCAGACGTGCGCGGCGTCCAGGCGCTGTTCCTCACCCTCGGCGCGGCGGTCGGCGTCTTCTACCCCTTCATCGCCGTCATCCTCATCCGGCGCGGCTTCGACGTCGTCGCGGTGGGGGTCGTGACCGCCGTCTCGGCGGCCTGCTTCACGTTCGCGGTGCCGGTCTGGGGTCACCTCGCCGACGTGAAGCTCGGCCGGCCGCGTGCCCTCCAGGTCGCCGCGGCGGCGAGCAGCGCCGCCCTCCTGCTGACCCTGGGGCCCATCCCCGCGCTCGCCGTGGCCGCCTGCTACGTCGCCTTTGCCGCATTCGAGTCGGCCTTCGCGCCGCTCAGCGACGCGATCGCGGTCAACGCGGTGCCCGACCCGCGGCGCGACTACGCGCGCATCCGCCTGCTGGCCAGCCTCGCCTTCGCGGTGGCCACGATCGGCGCCGGGTTCCTCTACGACCGGACCGGGTACGGACCGGCGCCGCTCCTCTTCACCCTCCTCGCGGCGGCCGCCATCGCCAGCGCGGCCGTGACGCCAGACGTCGAGCGCGCGGACCTGCGCGCGATCGCGGCCCGTGATCCGCGGGAGCCCTCCGCAGGCCAGGATCGCGGGCGGCGACGGCTCCCGACCTGGCGCCTGGGATCGGTCGGCGTTGCCCTGGGGCTGGCGCCCCGGCTGCCCGGCGCACTCCTCGCCATCGGGCTCATCCAGGTCGGCATCATCGGCGGCTTCACCTTCCTCGCCGTGCGCCTGCAAGAGCTGGGCGCTAACCCCTCCGCCGTCGCACTCTCGGCGGGCGTCTCCGCGGCGGCCGAGATCCCGGCCTTCCTCGTGGCCGGCGCGGTCGCCCGGCGGGTCGGCATCCGCGGCCTCTTCGCCGGGTCCGCGCTCCTGTACAGCGCGTGCTTCGTCTCGTGGATGGTCATCGACGTGCCGGCGCTGCTGATCGCCACGCGCGTCTTCACCGGCGTCAGCTTCGCCGGCATCGGCGTGGCCGCCGTGCTGACGGTGGCTGCCCTGCTCCCCGACCGGCTGCAGGCCACCGGCCAGGCGCTCTACCAGACGACCGCCTTCGGGCTGGCGGCGATCGTGGCCAACGTCGCCGGCGGCGTCGTCTATGGCTCGGCCGGGCCGGCCACCGTGTTCGGGCTGGCGGCCGCGGCCGGCATTGCGGCGGTCGTGGTCGGCTGGGTCGTGCTGCCGACGCGGGCTGCGCCCGGTGCATGACCGGCGACCGGGACCACTGGAGTGGCACATTGACCCCATGCGCCCATTCCAGCCACGGGGTTCGTCGGCGATGCTTGCGCCATGGCCATCTTCCCACGACCCGCGGCCGTCGCCGCGCTGCCCTCCTGCCTGCGCTGCGGCCTCGACGCGCCGCGGCCGGAAGCCACCTTCTGCCGCCGCTGCGGGCTACCCTTCGGCGCAGAGCCGGCACCGCTCGACGACCTGCCCGCCTGCCCGGTCTGCTACCAGGAGCCCGACCCGGACGGCCGCCACCCCTCCGTGGCGGATCGCATCCGGCGCCTCGCCCCGGCCGATCACCGGCGCGAACACGAGCGCCATCCCGTCGGAGACGACGAGTGGCTGGAGTCGCTGCGCGAGGGTGACCGCATCCGCATCGGCCACTGGAAGGCCCCCTATGACCTCGTGCGCCGCTATCTCGTGACCGGCGTCGTCTCCGCCGGCCGCGGGCGCCAGATGGAGCACGACACGATCGTCACGGCGATGACCCAGCTCGCCCGCTGGGGCACGGGCGCCCAGGTCTTCGGCGACCACCCCGAGTGGGTGCAGGCACGCCAGGCGGTCACCTCGCTCATGGAGCGCTACCACCGCGCCTGACGAGGAGCGGGGGCCTTTCGGGGTACCATACCCGCCGCGTTCACTGGCGAGTGGCCAAGCGGTAAGGCGCCTGACTCTGGATCAGGAGATCGAAGGTTCGAATCCTTCCTCGCCAGCCAAACCAGATGATGCTGAGGTGAGCGCTCCGGGCCGGGAGTGCTTGACGGCACTGATCGCACAGTCTACGGTTCCATATGGAACCATGAGTGATACCTCTCTCCCATTGTTCGGGTCGTCCGCCGTCCGGCGCGAGATCCTCGCCGCGTTCTTTGCTCGGCCGGGCGTCGTCGCCCATCCGCGGGAGCTGGCCCGCCAACTCCGCCGGCCCCCCCAGGTGGTCGGGCGCGAGCTCCGGCGCCTGGAGGCGGCCGGGATCCTGGCGTCGGAGACGATCGGCCGGGCCCGGCGCTACCGGGTCGACGAGGCATCCCCGATCGCCTCCGAGGTCCGCTCGCTCGTCGCGAAGACCATCGGCATCGAGGCCCGCCTGCGGGCGGCACTCGCCACCGTGCCGGGCGTGGAGGAAGCGTACCTGTACGGCTCGTATGCGCGCGGGACGGAGCGTCCGACGAGCGATCTCGACGTTATCATCGTCGGCTCTGTCGACCGGGCCCGCCTGTCCGAGCGGCTCGTCGAACTCGAGCAGGACCTCGGCCGCGAGGTTAACGTCACAGCCTACGAGCGCGCCGAGCTCGACGCGCTGCGGCGAGTTGACGATCCATTCCTCACCGACGTGTTCGCGAGTCCGCGCATCCAGCTCCTGCCGCCCGAGCGAACCGGCTGATGCGCTTCCGGACGCTCGACGAGCTCATCGCCCTCGGTCTCCTCGAGCCGAAGCCGCCGGATCCGGACCGGGTCCGCCGCTGGCTGGAGCGCTCGCGCTCGGCGTACACGCCGGTCCGGCGCCGTGTGGTCTACTATTGCTATACCACGCAGTGCCACGGAACCCGAAGGAGCAGGGCCGCCCGTGCCGACCAGGGAGCGAGCCAAACGGCGACGGATCGCTGACGAGCGACGCCGCGCAGCGTCGCGGTCGATGGATCCGGCGGCGGTGTTCCTTCGTCCGGGAGAGCTGTGGGTGCGCCTGGCTGAGTCGTCGTCGGCCACGCTGCGCGAGGACCTCACGATCAGCGGCCATCGCTGGACGGAGCGCGACGGGCTTCTCTTGATCGACGTGCCCGCTTTCGGCCTCGAGCCGCTCCTGCTCGGGCTGGCCAGCAGCCTCCCCGACCATCTCGACACCCGCGTGCTCTTCGCGCCCGCAGGGCAGCAGCCGACCATCTCCGACTACTTCGACGTCGAGACGCTCGATCGCCTTTCCGCGCGGACGCAGAGCGGGTGGCTGCTCGAGCTCATCCGTCGCGGCTCCCTGCGCACCGTCTTCCAACCCCTCGTGTGGGCTCGCAAGCCGTTGCAGGTGTACGCCTACGAATGCCTGATGCGCAGCGAACATGAAGGCGCGCTCGTCGGGCCGGATCGACTCCTGGCCATCGCGCGCGGGACCGGCCTGCTGCTCGAGCTGGACTGGGCGGCGCGGATGACGGCGCTGAACGCCGCCGGCGCCCACGCCATCGACGCCCTGATCTTCATCAACTTCACGCCCACCAGGGCCGCCGAGCCGATGCGCTGGATCCGCGGCACGCTCGACCAGCTCGAGGCCCTCCGGATCGCGCCGGAACGCATCGTCTTCGAGATCACCGAGAGCGAGGCGGTCGAGGATCTCGACTACCTCATGGAGCTTGTGGGCTGGTATCGGCAGGCGGGCTTCCGGGTGGCGGTCGACGATCTCGGTGCCGGTTACGCCACCCTCAACGTCCTCCACCGCCTCCGGCCCGAGTACGTGAAGATCGACATGGCGCTCGTCCGCGACATCGATCGCGATGCCTACAAGTCGACCCTGGTGGCCAAGTTCCTGGAAGCGGCTCGTGAGCTCGGCGTCCTGACCGTAGCCGAGGGCATCGAGTCGCCCGCCGAGGCGGCCTGGTTCCGGCAGCAGGGGGTGGATCTGCTACAGGGATACCTGGTCGCTCGACCCGGCTCCCCTCCTCCGCTTCCGACCTGGCCCGGCTGACCGGGTTACCTCGCCAGCGCCTCGCGAGCCAGCTCGTAGGCCCGCTCGACGTGGCCGGTCTGCGCCAGAAGCTCCGCCCAGTCCGCCAGCACGCGGCGGAGTGCCGGCGTGCCGGGCTCGGTTCGCGCGAGCGTGGCGGCTTCCTCGTACGAGGCCAGCGCACCGTCCTGATCGCCCAGGGCGAGCTGGACCTTCGCCCGCCGCAGCAGGTTGCTCAGCTCGGCCTTGCGGTTCGAGGTGCGGCGCGCAAGCTCGAGCCCGCGCTCCAGCAGGGTCGACGCTGCCTGGACGTCGTTCCTGGCCAGGGCGATCGCGGCCCGGGTCTCGAGGACGTGCGCCAGGGAGCGCTCGTCTTCGAGGCGAGTGAACTGTTGCTCGGCGCTCGTGGCAAGCTCTTCCGCCCGGCCAAGGTTGCCGATGGCGAGGTAGGCCAGCGCCAGCTCGTTCTCCAGCGCGGCCATGGCCATGTCGGACTCGCCGGCGCGGAAGAGGGCCAGGCTGGCCCGACCCGTGCGCACCGCCGCCTCGAGGTCTCCGGTCTCACGATAGCTGTGCGCGAGGTCGAACAGGAAGTGCGCCCGGCGTCGATCGTCGAGCTGTCCGGCCAGGCCCCTGACCTCCTCGAGGTAGGCCAGCGCCGCCTGGTGATCCCCTGCGCGGGATTCGACCGAGGAGAGCGCCATCAGGACCCGCAGCTTGAAGTCCGGCTCGACCGCGAGACCGCCACGGATCTGCGCCAGGAGGTTCTCGAGGAGCGCGCGGGCTTCGTGCGAGTTCTCGAGCAGGTACTGGGCGGCCGCCAGCCAGTAGCTCGCGAGGGCCGCATCCGCGGGGCGGTCCAGGCGCGCGAAGATCTCGGCGGCCTGGGCGCTTGCCGCAGCCGCCTCGGCCCCACGATCCAGCCGGACCAGTCCTTCCGCCTGACCGCGCAGAAGTTCCGCCCTGATCCAGGGCTCGTCCGTATCCAGCAGCAGGGTCTCGTAGGCGTCGATCGCCTCCCGCCATCGTCCGGCGGCGAGACGCAGATCGGCCTCGAGCCGCGTCCAGGCCTCGGCCTCATCAGTGAACAGAGCGTGGGCGGTCACGCCGAGCCGAGCCGAGAGGAAGTTGAGCGCCGCCATCGAGGGCTTCACGTGGCCGTGCTCCAGGGCGCTCACGTAGGCCTTCGTGTAGCGGTCCCCGGCCAGCTGTTGCTGGGTCAGGCCGGCCTTGAGGCGCGCGGCCTTGAGCCGCGCGCCGATCCCTCTCGCCAGGGCGCTGTCGTCGACGACGACCCGGCGTCGTTGTCGTGTCGGCATGGACCGCAGTGTACACGCCGGATCCGCCGACGGCCACCGGCAGGAGCGCAGCTGGCGAAACGTCCAATCGGTCCGCGAACAGCAGCAGCGCCCCGATCGACGGCAGGGCCCGTCCCCGCTCGACCTGGGAGACGAAGCCCTTTGTCAGCGGGTGGCCCAATTCCCCCTGGCTGAGGGCGGCCGACAAGCGGCGACAACGGATCGTGGCACCGAGCGCCAGGGCGAACGGAGTCCCCGGACGCGTCTCCAAGAGTATAGTAATACTTGACTTACCCACGACCGAGAGCCTACCATGCGCTGGCCCGGGCAGGGGGGCCCGGGCGGGGGGCCCTGGCAACGAAGGGTCTCGGTCGGGCGGAGAAGGGAGCTCCGCTATGCGTCACACTCTCCGCCATCTTCGTCCGATCCTGTTTGGCTGGGTCATCTCGGCGCTCACCGCCCTGGCGACCGCGGCCGCAGTCTTCGCCGACAGCACGGGGACGCCTTTCCCCAAGTAGTCGAGCCTCACCGTCGCTCAGCCAACGTCGTTGCCGCTCGACCGGACCCTCGCCCATCGAACCAGCGCGGCCGGCGCGCGCGAACGGCCGTTCGGCACTGGCCGGCGCTCCCCTCTCGTGACAGCATCGTGGCGACCCGGAGAGGTCGTGCAGCGAAGAAGTCCGAGAGATGACATCGACGGACGCCGGCGTGATGGATCCCGCTGGGTCGCGCGCGTCCGAGCGCGGGATCGCGCCCGCGATCCTCGCCACGCCCCTCCCCGACGGCAGCGTGCGCTGCGCCCTGTGCGCCCACCGCTGCCTGGTCCGGCCCGGTCGACGCGGCATCTGCGGCGTGCGCGAGAATCGTGCCGGCTCCCTCGTCACGCTGGTCTACGGCGAGGCCGTCGCCGCCGAGCTGGACCCGATCGAGAAGAAGCCGCTCTACCACGTCCTGCCCGGCACCACCGCCTACTCGATCGCGACCCGCGGCTGCAGCTTCCACTGCCGTTTCTGCCAGAACTGGGCCATCGCCCAGGCACCGCGCGAGGGAGTCCGGACGCGCTCGTTCCGGCTGCCGCCGGAGGAGGTCGTGATGCGGGCTGTCGCCCTCCGGGCGCGAAGCGTCGCCTACACCTACGTCGAGCCGACGATCTTCGCCGAGTACGTCCTCGACACTGCGCGGCTCGCCAAGCCGGCCGGCCTGCTCAACCTGCTGATCACGAACGGCTATCAGACGCCCGAGGCGCTCGACGTGCTCGGCCCGTGGATCGACGCTGCCAACGTCGATCTCAAGGGCTTCTCGGACCGCTTCTACCGGCGCGTCTGCGGCGCCCGGCTGGCGCCCGTCCTCGACGCGCTGGTGGGGATGCGCCGGCACGGGATCTTCGTCGAGGTGACGACCCTGCTGGTTCCGGGCGAGAACGACGACATGGGCCAGATCCGCGAGCTGACGGCCTGGCTGGTGCGCGAGCTCGGTCCCGACACGCCCTGGCATGTCAGCCGCTTCTTCCCGGCGCACCTGATGACGGACCATCCGCCGACGCCGCTGGGGACGATCGTCGAGGCGGTCGGGATCGGCCGGGCGGCCGGCCTGCGTCACATCTACCCGGGCAACGTGTGGGGCGCCGGCGGCGAGCTCTCCGACGACACCCGCTGTGCCGGCTGCGGAGCGACGCTCATCGTCCGACGGGGCTACGCGGTCACCGCCGACCGGATCTTGGACGGGGCCTGCCCGACCTGCCGGACCCCGATCGCCGGGATCTGGGCCCGATGAGCGCCGCGGTCGCGGCGGGGGCGCCGCGCCGGGCGACCCACTCGGGGAGCTTCTACCCCGCCGACCCGGCCGTCCTGGACCGACGGGTCGCCGGCCTCTTGAGCGCTGCCCGCCGGGATCGGTCGCCCGACACCTCCCTTCCGCTGGGGCTGCTCGTGCCCCACGCCGGCCTCGACTGGTCGGGGCCGGTCGCCGCCCGCGGCTGGGTCGAGCTCGAGGCTCGTGAGCCCCGGCCCATCATGGAGGCGGCGCCGCTGACGGTCGTGCTGGCCGGGACGAACCACTTCGCCCGGCGGCCGGGCGGGGTCGCCGTCTGGCCGGGCGGTCCCTGGCGCACCCCGCTCGGGGAGATCGCCATCGACGAGCCGCTCCGGGCGCGGATCATCGCGCTGGGGGAACCGTTCGCGGCGCGGGCGGAGCCGCACCTCGAGGAGCACTCGATCGAAGTCGAGCTGCCGTTCGTGGCCCGCGCCAGCCCTGGCACGCGGCTCGTCCCGCTCCTCGTGGGACCGCTCGGCGTCGAGGGCTGCCGGGTCGCAGGCGCGGCGCTCGGCCGGCTCCTCGCCGGCGCTCGGTCGGCCGGCGAACCGATCGTCCTGGCCGCCAGCTCGGACCTGGCCCACTACCCGGCCCGGGCCGTGGGCGAGCAGGTGGACGCCGAGTCCCTCGAGGCGATCGCCTCCCTCGATGCGGACCGGCTCGCCCACCACGAGGCGATCGCCGAAGCCGGCCGCATCGCTGGCCTCGATTGCGCGCTCTGCGGGATCGAGCCGACCCTGTTGACCCTCGCCGCCATGAGGGCGATGGGCGCCTCCCGCGGCACGGTGCTGGCCCACGCAACCTCTGCCGACGCCCCGGGTGGCGACCCCCACCGCGTGGTGGGCTATGCCGCTGTCAGGTTCGACTGATCGACCGCGGTGGGGTAGCGGGTAAGGCCGCCCGGCGGCCGGCCTCGAACGCCCCGAGGTCGGCCTCGAGGACCTCGGGCCGCTTGGCCCCGACGATGGTCCGGAGCGCCTGCGAGACCGACTGCGCGGAGACGACGGGCAGACGCTCGATGAGCGTGCCGAGCGCGACCATGCTGACCAGCCGGTCGTCGCCCCCGGCGCGCGCGAGCTGGGAGCAGGGCACGCGGACCTCCTCCACATCGGCCCGGCCGGACTCCGCCTCGATGAGCGAGGTATTGACCACGAGCAGCCCGCCCTCCCGGACGAGCGGCGCGAACTTCGCAAGCGACGGGGGGTTCATGACGATCGCCGCGTCGGCCCGGTCGACGACCGGCGAGCCGATCGGCTCATCGCCCACGATGACCGTGCAGGAGGCGGTCCCGCCGCGCATCTCCGGCCCGTAGGAGGGGATCCAGAGGACCTCGCGGCCCTCGGCGTTGGCGGCCTCGGCCAGGACGTGCCCGGCGAACAAGATCCCCTGGCCACCGAAGCCGGCGATGACGACCGAGCGCTCCATCCTTCAGCCCTCCGACCCGGCGGCTGCTGGCGCTCGGGCCACCGGTACCGTCTTCGTCCGGTCCACGAGGACGCCCGGCGGGTAGACCGCGGCGACCTCGTCGCGGAGCCAGTCGATCGACTCGCGCGGGGTCATCCCCCAGCCGACCGGGCAGGTGGAGATGACTTCGACGATGGCGAACCCGGCTCCGACCAGCTGGACCTCGCAGGCCCTCTTGAGGTAGGCCTTCGTCTTGCCGATCGCGCCCGGGTCGACGACCGAGCCGCGGGCCGCGTAGGCGACGCCGGGCAGGAGCGCCAGCATCTCCGTGATCGGCAGCGGGTAGCCGTGCAGCGCGGCCTCGCGGCCGCCCGGCGTGGAGGTGGTCTTCTGGCCGAGGAGCGTGGTCGGGGCCATCTGGCCGCCGGTCATGCCGTAGACCCCGTTGTTCACGAAGACGGCCGTGATCAGCTCGCCGCGGGCCGCCGCATGGACGATCTCCGCGGTCCCGATGGCGGCCATGTCGCCGTCGCCCTGGTAGGTCAGCACGAACGCGTCGGGGCGGACGCGGCGGATCCCGGTCGCCACCGCGGGCGCGCGACCATGGGGCGCCTCGCAGAAGTCGACCCGCAGGTAGTCGTAGGCGAAGACGGCGCAGCCCACACCCGCGACCGCGATGGTGCGCGGCCCCAATCCCAGCTCCCCGAGCACCTCGGCCACGAGCCGGTGGACGACGCCGTGGCCGCAACCGGGGCAGTAGTGCGTGGACTCCTCGGCGAGGAGTTCCGGCCGCCGGTAGATGAGCCGCTGCGCCGCTGTCGCGACCCGGGGCCCGCTGGTCGCGGTCATCGCCGGCCGCCCGCGGCGCAGATCAGCCCGAGCGGGTCGGTCTCGGCGTCGAACGACGGCTTGCGGGCCGGCTCAGTGGCCGGATCGGCGCTCTCCTTCGCCTCGGTGACCACGAATGCTCGGCGCAGCGCGGTCACGACCTCGTCCGGGGTCGGGACCATGCCGCCGGTCCGCCCGTGGAAGAGGACCGGCACACGGCCCTCCACGGCGAGGCGGACGTCCTCGACCATCTGGCCCGCCGACAGCTCGACGACGAGGATGGCCCGGAGTCGCGGCGCCAGATCCCGGAGGGCGCCCGAGGAGAACGGCCAGAGGCTGATGGGCCGGAAGAGGCCCACCTTCATGCCCGCCTGGCGGGCGCGGGCCATCGCCGTCCGCGCGACCCGGGCCGCGGTCCCATAGGCGACGATGGCCACCTCGGCGTCGGTGAGCCCTTCCTCGGCCCAACGCGTTTCGGCTGCCTCGATCGCCCGGAACTTCGCCTGCAGATCCCGGTTGTGGGCCTCCAGGTCCTCTGCCCGCAGGTGGAGCGAGCGGACGACTCGCGGCGGGCGGCCACGAGCGCCGGTCAGCACCCAGTCCGGTGCACACGGCGGGAGCGTCCGGAAGCGCGGCTCGACCGGCTCCATGGCCTGGCCCATGATCCCGTCGGCGAGGATCATCACCGGGGTGCGGTAGCGTTCGGCGATCTCGAAAGCGGTAGGGACCAGTTCGATCGCCTCGGCGATGGAGCTCGGGGCCAGGACCGGCACCCGGTAGTCGCCGTGGCCGTGGCCCTTCGTCGCCTGGAAGTAGTCGCTCTGTGACGGCTGGATGCTGCCCAGACCCGGGCCCCCGGGCATGACGTTGACGAGGACGAGCGGCAGCTCCGAGCCGGCGAGGTAGCTCATGCCCTCGGCCATCAGGCTGATGCCGGGACTGGAACTCGAAACGAGCACGCGGGCGCCGGCGGCGGCGGCCCCCAGGGCCATGTTGATCGCGCCGAGCTCGCTCTCGGCCTGGACGAACGCCCGCCCCAGCTCCGGCATCCGCCGGGCCATCCACTCGAGCAGCTCCGCCTGGGGCGTGATGGGGTAGCCGAAGTAGGCGTCGCAGCCCGCGGCGATGGCGGCCTCGGCGATGGCCTCGTTGCCCTTCATGAGGACGCGGCGGGTCACTGGTCGGCCTCCCGGGAGACGACCGCCCGCGGGGCGGCGAAGATGGTGAAGACGGCGTCGGGGCAGACCTTGGCGCAGCGCGCGCAGCTCGTGCAGCGGGCCGCGTCGAGCAGCCGGACGGGGTGATAGCCGAGACGGTTGATGACGCCGGTGTCGAGGGCGAGGACTCCCGGAGGGCAGGCCGGGATGCACAGCTCACAGCCCTTGCAGCGGTCGGTGGCGATCAGGAGCGGGGACCAGGCGAGCGACGCGACCTCGTCCGCGACGGCGATGGCCAAGACGCACCTCCGGACCCTAGCCTCCCGCGTGCTGTCGCCCGCGGCGAGTGCCGAACGGCGCGTCATCGGGGTCGGATGGGCCCGCGATGATGGCCCGGTCGCAGGCCCGGTGATCCGCGTGGCCGGCCGGGACCGGCCGGCGATCCTGGAGCGTTAGCCGGCGCCCCGGCGAGCGAGCTGCTCCCGGCACCAGGCGTAGAGCGCGTCGTAGACGGGCAGCTCGAGCTCGAGCTGGCGCTGGTCGTCGAGCCCCAGCAGCGCGAAGCCATCGGCGATGGCCAGGAGGCCGGGCGACTGGGGCGTGGCGTCGGCGTCCTCGCTGACGTCCGCGCCGTGGACCACCTGCGCCATCAGGGCGACGGCCGGGTCCTCGATCCGGTACTCCTGCACGAGCACCTCGAAGGAACACAGGCCGTCGCGGTGCGTGTAGCGGGCGCCAGGGGCGTCGAAGCTGACCGCCCCGTCACGCTCGGCCGTGGCGAGGACCTCGTCGCGCGGCACGTAGAGGATCTCCGCCTCGGGGTCGATGAACTTCCGGATGAGCCAGGGACAGGCGATCCGGTCGGTCTTGGGGTGCTCGCGCGTGACCCACTTCATGGCGCTCCTCCGGGCCGTTTACGGCAGCATCTGGCGCAAGGCGAAGACGACGTTGGCCGGCCGCTCGGCGAGGCGGCGCATGTACCAGGGGTACCAGGCCGAGCCGTAGGCGATGAGGGCGCGCACGTCGAAGCCGGCGTCGGAGAGGCGCCGCTGCTGGTCGAGGCGGATGCCGTAGAGCATCTGGAGCTCCATCCGCCCCGACTCCAGGCCGATCGCCGCCCCGAAGCGGGCCATGCGCTCGAGGAGCGCGACATCGTGGGTCGCGGCCACGTAGCGCGCCCGCCCGTCGCGCACGGCCTCCAGGAGTTGCATGGAGAGCGTGAGGAAGGCGCCATCCACCTCCGGCCGGCGCCCGTAGGCGATCGATGCCGGCTCGTCGTAGGCGCCCTTGACCAGGCGGATGGCGGGTCGCAGCGGCAGCAGCCGCTGCACGTCGGCCGGCGTGCGGTGCAGGTACGCCTGGAGGCAGAGCCCGACGTTCTCCCGCTTCGCTCGGATGTGCTCGTAGAACGCAACGGTCCGCTCCGTGTAGGCGCTGCCCTCCATGTCGATCCAGGCCCACGTGGCCTTCTCGGCGGCGTGGGCGGCCAGGGCGTCGAAGAGCGTGAGGGCCGTCTCGGCGTCGAGGTCGAGCCCGAGCTGGGTCAGCTTCAGGGAGATCTCGCCGTCGAGCCCGCGGGCGGCGATCTCGTCGAGCAGGCCGTGGTAGGCCTCGGCCACGGCGTGGGCCTCGGAGAGGTCCGTGAGGTTCTCGCCGAGCAGGGTGAAGACGGCGTCGATGCCCCAGGCCCGATGCGTCTCGGCGGCGGTCAGCGCGTCAGACGCCGTCTCGCCGGGCATGAAGCGCTTGGTGGCCCGCCTGACCCAGCGGAAGCGCGGCAGGCGCTCCTTCAGCCAGCGATTGCGGGCGGCCCAGAGGAGGACCCGTCGCATGAGCGCGATTGTGGCATCCGCTGCCGGGCCCCGTGCCGCCACGGCGCTGACGTGGTATGAAGAGCCCGATGGCCCGCCGCATCCATGTCTTCGAGCAGCCCGAGCGCTTCGTCGCCGACGCCGTCGGCGTGCCCGGACAGCGCACCTTCTACCTGCAGGCGCGCCAGGCCGACCGGCTGGTCAGCGTCGTCCTCGAGAAGGCCCAGGTCGCGCTGCTCGCCGACCGCCTCACCGACCTGCTGAAGGTGGTCGGCCGCGACGATCCCGACCCCGCGCCGGACGTGGCCGCAGGCGACGACGACGCGCCGCTCGGACAGCCGCTGCTGGAGGCGTTCCGGGTCGGCACCATCGCCCTCGGCTGGGACGTGAGCCGCGGCAAGGCGCTCATCGAGACGCGGGCGGTCGTCGACGACGACGCGCCGGAGGTTGACGACGACGACCCCGACGGCCCCGACCTGCTGCGGGTCTTCGTCGACGCGGCGACCGTGCGCGCGTTCGCCCGGCGTGCGGCGCGGGTCGTGGCCGGAGGTCGGGTGCCCTGCCCGATGTGCGGCGAGCTGCTCGACCCCCAGGGCCATCTCTGCCCGCGCCGGAATGGCTACGTCCACTGACGCGGCGCGGCTCCTCCTCGCGCTGCGAGAGGGCGAGCTGACCCTCGACGGCCGGCTCGTGGAGGCCACGAACGCCAGCTTCGTCGGGGTGGCGCGGCTGCCGGGCGACGGCTTCGAGGTCCGCTGCGTCTACAAGCCCATCGCCGGGGAGCGGCCGCTGTGGGACTTCCCCGACGGCACACTCGCCCACCGCGAGGTTGCCGCATACCTCGTCTCGGAGGCGGCCGGATGGGACGTGGTTCCGCCGACGGCGTTCCGCGAGCACGGCCCCCTGGGTCCCGGGATGGCCCAGCAGTGGATCGAGGTGGACGAGGCGATGGACCTCATCGAAGCGCTCCGGTCCGGCCACCCGGGGCTGCGGCGCATCGCCCTCTTCGACGCGGTGGTCAACAACACCGATCGCAAGGGGGGCCACCTGCTTCCACTGCCGGACGGTCGCTTGCTCGGCGTGGACCACGGCGTCTGCTTCTCGGTCGAGCCGAAGCTGCGCACGATCCTCTGGGGCTGGCGCGGCACCCCGCTTGAGCCCGAGGAGCTGGCCGCGCTGGCGCGTCTTCGCGCGGCGCTCGATGGTCGGCTGGGCGATGGGCTGCGCCGGCACCTCGACCCGGCCGAGGCCGCCGCCACGCGGCTGCGGGTGGAGGCGCTGCTGGCCGAGGGCCGTTTCCCGCAGCCAAGCCCCGACTGGCCAGCCGTGCCCTGGCCGCCGTTCTGAGCAAGTACAGGAGCAGCTGAAGATCGTGCCAGCCCTGGACCGTTCATGCCTCCCCGACCTGATGGCGCGCGAGGAGCGGCGCTTCGTCGCCGAGCATCCCCGGTCCCGGGCGCTTCATGAGCGCGCGCGTCACTCCCTACCAGGCGGTGTGCCCATGAACTGGATGGCCAAGTGGGCGGGGCCGTTCCCGGTCTTCGTGGAGTCGGCGCAGGGGGCGAGCTTCCGGGACGTGGACGGCAACGCGTACGTCGACTTCTGCCTGGGCGACACGGGCGCTATGGCCGGCCACTCCCCAGCGCCCACGGTGGCGGCGGTCGAGGCGCAGCTGGCGCGCGGCATCACGCACATGCTGCCCACCGAGGACGCGGCGGCCGTGGGGGAGGAGCTGACCCGCCGTTTCGGCCTTCCCCTCTGGCAGTTCACGCTCACCGCCACCGACGCGAACCGCTTCGCGCTGCGCCTGGCGCGGCTGGTGACCGGCCGGCCGAAGGTCGTCGTCCACGACCACTGCTACCACGGCACCGTGGACGAGGCCTTCGCGTGGTTGACGCCGGACGGCCGCGTGGCGGCCCGGCGCGGCAACCTCGGCCCGGCCGTGGATCCGGCACTGACCACGAAGGTCGTGCCCTTCAACGACGTCGACGCCCTCGAGCGCGCCCTCTCCCCCCGCGACGTGGCGGTGGTGATGATCGAGCCCGCGCTGACGAACGTGGGCATCGTGCTGCCCGAGCCCGGCTACCTCGACGCCGTGCGCGAGCTGACGCGCCGAACGGGCACCCTGCTGCTCATCGACGAGACACACACCATCTGCGCCGGCCCCGGCGGCTACACGAGGGTCCACGGCCTCGAGCCGGACATCCTCGTGATCGGCAAGGCCATCGGCGGCGGAATCCCGGTGGGCACCTACGGCATGACCGCCGCACTCGCCGAGCGTGCGGCGGCACGCATGACGCTCGAGGACGCCGACGTGGGCGGCATCGGGGGCACGCTCGCGGGCAACGCCCTCTCGCTGGCGGCCGTGCGGGCCACGCTCGGCGAGGTCCTCACCGACGAAGCCTTCGCGCGCATGATCCCGCTGGCGCAGCGCTGGGAGCGCGGCGTCGCCGAGGTCATCGCGGCGAACGGGGCGCTCTGGCACGTGACCCGTCTGGGCTGCCGCGCCGAGTACCACTTCCGGCCCACGCCGCCGCGCACCGGCGCCGAGCAGTGGGCGGCCGGCGACTTCGAGCTGGAGCGCTACCTGCACCTCCACGCCCTGAACCGGGGCATCCTGCTGACGCCCTTCCACAACATGGCGCTCATGTGTCCCGCCACGACCGGGTCGGACGTCGATCGCCACACGGCCGCCTTCGCCGAGGCTGTGGCCGGGCTCTTCGCCTGAGGGACGCCGCGGTCCCGCCGCCGGCGGCTGGTATCAACCCTGCATCTGGCGGTGGAGCCAGACGGCGAGGACGCGAGCGCAGCGGGCCACCTCGTCGAGCGGGACGTGCTCATCCGCGGCGTGGGCCACGCGCGGGTCGCCCGGCCCGAAGATGACCGTGGGCGTGGCGCCCTGGTTGACCAGGAGGCGCATGTCGGCGCCGTAGGGCACGCCGATCCGCCTCGGCACGCGGCCGTCAACGTCCGCCGCTGCGGCCACCAGGCCGGCGGGCAGCGGACCATCGGGATCCACGCGCGCCGAGTCGAAGCGGCCGCCGAAGACCTCGACCTTGGCGGGGTGATCGCGCAGGAACTCGTCGCTCGCGCAGGCACGCGAGATCGCCGTCCGCAGCTCCACCTCCGCCTCCTCGGACGTCTGGCCGGCGCGCACGCCGTAGCGGCCCTCGGCGACCATGCGGTCGGGCACGGTGGAGGCCCAGTCGCCGCCCCAGACGCGCCCGATGATGGTCGGGTAGGGCAACCCGATGGCGCGCATGACCGGGTCGGTCTCGGACGCGCTGCGAACCGCCTCGTCCTCGCGCAGCGCCGCATGCAGGTACTCCAGCTTGCCCAGGGCCGAGACGCCCTCCCGCCGCATCGAGGCATGGGCCGCCTTGCCCGGCACGGTCAGGCGGAAGGTGATGGCCCCCGCCTGCGTCACGACCACGTCGAGGCGGGTCGGCTCGGTGATGACGGCCATCTCCCCGGTGTAGCCGGCGCGGATGGCGGCCAGCATGCCCGCGCCGCCGTCCTCCTCGGCCGGGACGGCCACGAAGACCGCCTCGCCCGCGAGCTTCGCCGGATCGGCGACCGCGGCCAGCGCTCGCACCGCAGCGAGCGCCGAGATCAGGCCGCCCTTCATGTCGCAGGCACCCCGGCCGTAGAGCGCGCCGTCGCGCACGGCCGGCTCGAAGGCCGGCGTCGTCCACGTGGCGGGGTCGCCCGGCGGTACGACGTCGACGTGCCCGACGATGAGGATGCGCGGCCCCGGCCGTGCCCCGCGCAGCCGCCCGGCCACGACCGGCAAGCGCGTGCGGGGCACCTCGATGCCCGGGAAGCCCGGGTCGCGGGCCAGCTCGTCGGGGTCGGTCTCGACGCGCTCGAGCTCGAGCCCCGCCTCTTCGACCAAGCGCGCCACGAGGTCCTGGATCGGTCCCTCGTCGCCGGCGACGCTGGGGATCGCCACGACCGCGCGGAGGTCCGCCTCCAGGCGGGCCGGGTCGACGGCGTCGGCGAGCGCCCGCTCGATCGGGCTCGGCTCAGCCACCGCTCGGCTCAGCCATCGTTCGAATCAGCCGCGCAGGATCGGCCGTGTCAGGCAAGTCGGGCCCCCGCTGCCGTTGACCCCGACCTCGCCGAGCGCCACCTCGTGCACCTCGACACCGCGGTCGCGCAGCCGTCCGGCGGTGACGGGGTTGCCGGCGGCCATGACCACCACGCGCGGGCGGACGGCGAGGACGTTGGGGCCCAGCGACTCGAGCTCCTCGGGCGGCACCTCGACCATGCCGATGCCGCGCTCGGTCAGCAGCTCCCACAGGCCGACCGGCAGCAGCGGCAGGTATACCACGGCCAGGTCGTCGGCGACGGGCGAGATGAGGCTCAGGAGGTGGATCAGCTTCTGCGGTCCCTGCCCGTAGGGCACGTCGAAGAGGCGCACGTCCCCGCCCACCAGCTCCGCCAGCTGGGCCGCGCCGCTGCCGTTGGTGCGCAGCGTCCGGCCGATGCAGAAGGTCTCGTGGTCGAGCCAGAAGGTGTCGCCGCCGTCCACCGTCCCGGGCGCCTCGATGCGACCGATGACGGGGATGCCGCGCGCGCGGTACCAGGCCTCATGGGCGGCCTCTTCGCCGCGGCGATTCGCCTTCCCCGAGCGGAGGAGGATCGCGCCGCGGTCGGTGACCAGCGACACGTCGAAGGTGTAGCAGAGGTCCGGGTCGGCGGTCTCGACGCCCAGCTCGTGGATCGTCACGCCAAGCTCCCGCAGCGTCGCCGTCAGGGCATCGTGCTCGGCCTGGGCGCGGGCGAGATCCACCGCGCGCAGAAAACCGTGGGCCGGGTCGTCGAAGGCGCGCCCGAAGGCGGGCCCGGGGCGCTTGACCAGCGCATCGCGCAGGGGCGCCACGAGGCTCTGGGCGCCGAAGGTACGGGTGAGCGTCGTCTCGGTCATGGCCAGAGAGGATAGCGGCGCTCAGGCGGGCAGGTGGCGCTCCAGCCAGGCGGCGACGTCGGCCATGACGCGCTCCGCCTCGATGTCGTTGTGGGGCTCGTGGTAGCCGCCCTCAAAGACGCGCAGCTCGACGTCCGTGGCGCCTCCGCCGCGGGCCGCGGTCACGAAGGCGCGGCTGCCCTCGGGGTCGATGATCCGGTCGGCGCCGCCGTGGATGACCAGCAGCGGCAGGCGCCACGAGGAGGCGTTCGCCATGATCCAGGCGAACGCCGTCAGGGACTCGCCCGCCGTGCGGGCAGAGATGTGCAGGTGGTTGAGGGCATCGGTGCGGTAGCTCGCCACAACCTCGGGCGAACGCGAGACCGCGGCCGTCTCGAGGGGCAGCGGCAGCGAAAAGGTGGGCCAGACGCGTGAGAGGGCCCTGGCCAGGGCCTCCAGCGCCGGGCTGCGCACGCCGCTTGGCACGAGCGACGGCGCACTGGCCACCACGCCGGCCACGCCCTCCGGCCGGCGCAGCCCGTATTCGAGGACCAGCGCCCCGCCGAAGCTGTGCCCGTACAGGAAGATCGGCGTGCCGGGCGGCTCCTGCGACCTGAGGTGGCCGATGAAGGCGCCGAGGTCGTCGAGGTAGTCCGCCCATTCCCGGACGTGCCCACGGCGCCCCGACGAGCGCCCGTGGCCGCGCAGGTCGAAACCATGGACCGCATCGCCCTTGGTGGTCAGGGCGCCCACGGCGTTGCCGTAGCGGCCGGAGTGCTCGCCGAAGCCGTGCACGATGGCGACCGCGGCGCGCGGCGCCGCTGCGGCGGCATCGCCGGGACCGGCCGGTGCCCAGCGGTGGGCCACCAGCGTCATGCCGCCGGCACCCTGGAAGGTCGAGTCGGTCTGGGCCATCGGAGGCAGGGTAGCGGCTACCATCGGGCGATGCAGGTCGCCCCCGGTGTCCCGGCTGAAACCGGCGCGGCCCGGCCACTGTTATCAACGTCGATGGACACGACCGACGACCTCCCGGCGCGCCTCGCGGCCGACCTCGATGGCGCCTTCGAGGCGCTCGTGCGGGCGGAGCAGGACCTCGTCTTCGGCATCGCCCTGCGCTCGACCCGCGACCCCGGCGCGGCCGAGGAGCTGGCGCAGGACGCCTTCGTGCGTGCCTATCGGGCGCTGGCCACCTACGATGCCGAGCGGATCGGTGAGCTGCGGCTACGCGCCTGGCTGGCGCGCATCACGCTCAACCTCTGTCGCAATCGGGCGCGGGCGCGACGTGCAGCCCCGACGGAGGTGCCCATCGAGGCCATCGCCGAGCCGACCGATCCCGCGCTCCGCCCAGAGCCGGCGGCGCTGGCCCGCGAGGCCGCAGCCGACTGGGGCCGGCGCCTGGCGGCCCTGCCCCAGCGCTACCGGATCGCGGTCGAGCTGCGCCACGTCCACGGCCTCTCGTACGACGAGATCGCCACCGCGCTCGATCGACCGATCAACACGACAAAGACCCACGTCCACCGCGGCGTCGCGTTGCTGCGCGCCGCCTACACCCTGGAGACCGCCCCATGACCGCCCTCGATCCGACCCTCCCCGAGCTGGCCGTATTGCGCACGCCCGCGCCGGCCGACCTGGCCCCGACCGTGCTCGTGCGCGTCGGGCTCGCCGACGAGTACTTCACGGCCGACGCGCCGATCGGGCCGATCTTCGTGGCCTACAACGGCCGCGGCGTCTCCGCCACCGGCCCCGGCGACCGCCCCGAAGGCTCCGACGGCTTCGAGGCCGCCTTCGCCTCCCGCTTCGGGCGGAGCATCCGGGCCGCCCGGCGTCCCGAGGCAGGCGTCGTGCACGCGGTCGAGCGGAGCCTGGCGACCGGACGGTCGCGCGGCCTCGCCTTCGACCTGCGCGGGCTGACCCCCTTCTCGAGGGACGTCCTGCACGGCGCGCTGACCGTCCCACCGGGCGAGATCCGCCCCTACGGCTGGTTGGCCCGCGAGGTGGGCCGGCCGAAGGCGGTCCGCGCCGTGGGCACGGCGCTCGCCCACAACCCCATCCCCATCCTCATCCCCTGCCACCGCATCGTGCGCAGCGATGGGTTCATCGGCGACTACGCCTGGGGCAGCTCGGTGAAGCGCGCCGCGCTGGCGGCCGAGGGTCTCGACCCGGCCGAGATCGAACGGCTGGCGCGCCACGGCGTTCGCTATCTCGGTAGCGACACCACGCACGTCGTCTGCCACCCCACGTGCCGCCACGCGAAGCGGATCGCGGAACGCCACCGGGCGCCGTTCGCGTCACTGGACGCGGCGGCGGCGGCCGGCTACCGGCCCTGCCGGGACTGCCGCCCTTCCTGAAGGCCCAGGTGGCCGGATCAGCCGGCCGCGGCGGCCACCGCGTACCAGTCGAGTAGCTCTGCCCAGCCGTCCACGTAGCCCTCGCCCGCGGTCGGGTCGCTCGAGACCTCATCCCAGCCGCGGTGCTCCAGCGCGACGCGCGTCCCTCCCTCGGCCGGGGCGAACGTGACCTCGACCTCGGTCACCTCGTCCGCCGCCCAGTCGGCCTGCCGCCAGGTCAGCACCAGGCGCCGGCCGGGCTCCCAGGCGGTGACGCGCCCGACCTCGAAGCCCTCGCCCGCCTCCTCCAGCTCCATGAGCCGCCCACCGACGCCGGGCTCCAGACGGATGCCCGTCGCGTCCGGCGCGTTGTAGTAGTCGCGCCACCAGCCGCCGATGCCGTCGGTGAAGACGGCGAAGGCCGTGGCCGGGTCGACGGGCACCCGGATGGAGACCTGGACCTCCATCAGACCACCTCCCGGCGGATCGTACCGGCCGCGAGGACAACGAAGAATACGGCGATGCCGGCCAGGACGAGCAGGTCGAGCTGCACCGTGCGCGAGGCGAGGTCGGCGCCCTTGATCATGACCTCGCGCAGGCCCTCCACGGCATAGGTCAGCGGCAGGACGCGCGCGACCGGCTGGAGGATCGACGGCAGCGTGTCGACCGGGAACAGGATCCCGCTGAGGAAGCCCTGGGGGACGATGACGATGGGGATGAACTGGATGATCTGCAGCTCGGTGCGCGCGTACGTGGAGAGGAAGATGGCGAGGTTCACTGCGCCGAGTGCGAGCAGCAGGGTCATGGCGTAGGCCAGCAGCGGGCTGCCGGCCACTGGCACCCCGAGGCCGATGGTGAAGGCCGGCAGCGGCCCGAGCGCGCCGACGGCAAGCCAGCCGAGCGACCAGGTGAGCACGACCGCGACCTGGATCGTGGCGAAGAGGCCGAAGCCGAGGCTGTAGCCCAGCACGATCTCGGCCCGCGTGATCGGCGTCGCAAGCAGCCGCTCGAGCGTCCCGCCCACGCGCTCGCGCAGGAAGCTCACGCCGGTCAGGATGAACACGAAGAAGTAGGCGAAGAAGCCGATGAAGACGGGGGCGAAGGTGTCCACGAAATCGGCCTCTGGGGAGCCGTAGACGGTCTCGCGGGTGACGGTGGGACGGACGGACGGCACGCCCTGGCCCGGCGGGGCGAGCGCGGCCGAGGCCTCGGCGATGGCGCGTTGCAGCGCCTGCATCTGGCCCGCGTCCTGCGGTGGATTCACGCCCGTGGTCAGCACCCGCAACGCGGGCGCCTGGCCGGCGAGGATGTCCGCGGTGAACTCGGCGGGGATGATCGCGGCCAGGTCGATCCGATCGTCCTCGATGGCGCGCCGAGCGGCCGCTTCGTCCGCGCCCGATCCCAGGTCGACGATGACGAGCCCGGCGTCGCCGGCCGACGAGGCGATGGCCGCGGCGAGGCGGGCCCCGCCCTCATCGTCAAGAGCAACGACGGCGGCTCGCGGCTGGGGCGCGGCCTGCTCGCGCAGGATGAAGGCCAGCAGCCCGGTCAGCACGACCGGCGCCACGAAGAGCAGCGCCAGCGAGCGATGGTCGCGGCGCAGCTCGTCCACCAACCGGCGGCACAGGGCGAGCGCCCGCCGCGGGTTCACGACTCGCCTCCGGCCGTGCCCGTCTCGACAGCGAAGCGGAGGAACGCCTGCTCGAGTTCTTCCGTGCCGGCGCGCTCGCGCAGCTCCCGCCCCGAGCCATGGGCGATGACCCGTCCCTCCCGCATGAAGAAGAGCTCGTCACAGCGATCCGCCTCGTCCATCACGTGGCTGGAGATGACGATGGTCGTGCCACCCGCCGCGAGGGCGCGGAAGTGCGCCCAGAACTGGACGCGCAGGGCCGGATCGATGCCCACCGTCGGCTCGTCGAGGAAGAGCACCGGCGGGCGATGGACGAGGGCGCAGGCCAGCGAGAGCCGCCGCCGCATGCCGCCCGAGAGCTGGGAGACCGGGGTGGCCAGCCGGCCCTCGAGCTCGACGAGACGCAGGACCTCGAGGCCTGGGGCACGCTCGCGGACGCCGTACAGCGCGGAGAAGAAGCGCAGGTTCTCCCAGACCGACAACTCCGGGTAGATGCCGTCCGACTGCGTCATGTACCCGATGCGGGCGAGGTTCGCCCGCGACGGCATGGGCGTGCCAAGCACCCGCGCCTGCCCGCTGGTCGGGCGGGCCAGGCCGGTCAGGAGCCGGATGAGCGTCGTCTTGCCCGAGCCGTTGGGGCCCATGAGCCCGTAGATGCGGCCCGGGGGCAGTGCCACGCTGATGCCATCCACGGCGTGGATGGCACCGAACGTCTTGCGCAGGTCGACGGCCTCGATGGCCGCGCCCTCAGGCGGCGGAACAACGACACTTCCCATGCCCTGCAACCCTAGACGGCGGCGCCGAGACAATCAAGGGCCGGGCGCGGTAGGCTCTGGGTCGGTCAGAGGAGACCCGATGGTATCCTCCCGGTGTCCCCATGTCCCGCCTGCCGGTTCGCCGCTGGGGCCACTCGTCGGTACGGATCGCCGCCGTGCTGGTGCTGCTCGGCGCGGCTCTCGGCGCGTGCGGCGAGGCGACACCCTCGCCGACCAGCCCGGCCGAGCGCTTCGTGGCCGCCATCTCCGACCCGGACCTGAAGCTCACCGCGGCCGTCGAGGGCACCTTCACGCTGACCGCGAACAACGAGCTGCCCCTGTGGGGCGCGTTCGCCGTCAGCGGGGCGGACTCGCGCATGCTCATGACGATCGAGGAGCCCTTGGGCATCGACGCCTGGGAGCAGTTCGTCCACGCCGGCACGGTCGTGGCGCGCCGGGGCGTGGGCGGCTGGTCGGATCCTGTCTCGGCCGCCGACCACCCACCCGAGGAACGGCTCCGGGCGGCGCTCGCCGCGGTCGAGGAGGTCCGGGATCTCGGCGACGAGCGACGCGGCGATCGGGTGCTCCGTCACGTGCGCGTGGACGCGTTTCCCGTCACCGACGCGGCGTTCGGCATCGACGTGAGCGGTGAGGCCCCCGAGGCGACGCTGGATGCCTGGGTCGACGAGGACGGGATCCCCACGGAGCTTCGCGTGCGCACCCCCACGCTGACCCTGACGATCACCCCGACGGCCTTCGGGGCCGCCGCGCCGATCCCCGAGCCCTACGAGCTGACGACGTTCAGGTCGAACGCGCTGAAGTACACCTTCGTGCACCCCACGACCTGGGAGGTGGGGGTCAGCGAAACCGGCACCGGGCACCAGTTCGGGCTCGACGGCGCCTTCATCCTGACCTACTGCGTCGCCTCCTCGCCGCGCATCTCGCTCGACTA
>JBGPMJ010000004.1:0-25956 GCA_041486935.1 Candidatus Limnocylindria bacterium
CCGCTGGGCTGGCGGACGATGGGCGACCTCGAGCCCGGCGACTCCGTCTTCGACGAGACGGGAGCTCCGACAGCCGTGGTCGCCGCAACACCGCCGATGTCGGGTCGGCCGTGTCGCGAGGTCGTGTTCTCCGACGGGCAGCGCATCGTCGCCGATGCGTCTCACCAATGGGTGACCGTGGACAAGAACGGGCGACGCGGTGGGCGGAACCACCTGGCGGTTCGAACCACGGACGAGATCGCGCGGAGTGTCCGGGTCGCCGGCGAACTGAACCACCACGTTCCGCTCGCCGGTCCGGTGCAGTACCCGGCGCGGCTCGACCTGCCGATCGAGCCGTACACGCTCGGGGCGTGGCTCGGCGACGGCACGACGACGAAGGCGGAGATCACCTGCTTCGATGAGGAGATCCTCGAGCAGGTCAGTGGCGACGGCTATGCGATCCGGCGTCTGTGGTATGCGCCGCACCTCTATCGCATCGGCGGGGTGGGCCACACCCGCGATGTACGGACCGGCCAGTACACGCGGAATGCCTCACTCTCCAGTCGGCTACGCGATCTCGGCATGCCGCACGGCAAGTACGTGCCACGCGCCTACCTGGAGGCTGGGGTTGGGCAGCGGACAGCGCTCCTGCAGGGCCTCATGGATACGGATGGGTTCGTCGATGACCGCGCGGGACGGTCCGAGTTCACGAGCACGAACGCCGGGCTGGCCGATGCCGTCGTCGAGCTGGCGGCCAGTCTGGGGTTGCGACCCGTGATGACCGAAGGGAGAGCGACGCTCAACGGGATCGACCACGGCCCGAAGTACCGCGTCAAGTTCACGCCGGATCTTCCCGTCTTCCGACTCACGCGCAAGCTGGCCCGGCAGAAGCCCGCGAACGCACGGTTCCATCGCTTCCGGGCGATTGATCTCGTGCGCGACGTGGCCTCAGTCCCAGTTCGGTGCATCGAGGTTGCCTCGACGCGTGGGATGTTCCTCGTCTCGAGGTCGTTCATCCCGACGCACAACAGCTCGCTAGGCCGGCTGGGGCTGCTCATCCACTCCACGGCCGGCTACGTGGATCCGGGCTGGAAGGGCAACCTCACCCTCGAGCTGTCGAACGTGGCCAACCTGCCCATCGCGCTCTACTTCGGCATGAAGATCGGCCAGATCAGCTTCTTCCGCATGACCAGCCCGGTCGAGCGCCCCTACGGCTCGAAGGAGCTGGGCTCGAAGTACCAGGGCCAGTCCACCCCCACCGCCTCCGCCTTCTATCGCGACTTCGAGCGCGACCGGCGCACCGTCAAGGGCGGTCCGCGCCGCGGTTAGCGGCGCGAGGAAGCGGCCGTGGCCATCAACGAGCGCGTGGACTGGCGGACCGAGCTGGGCGGCGGCGTGCGCGTCGCGCTCATCCAGGCAGGCACCTTCACCTCCGACGCGGGCACCGTCTTCGGGGCCGTGCCGCGCGTCCTCTGGGAGCGCCTCGTCGCCGACGAGCTGAACCCGGACGCGACGCTGACGCAGGCCCTCAACTGCCTGCTCGTGGAGACACCGTCGGGGCGCGTGCTCGTCGAGACCGGCGTGGGGGAGCGCTTCGACGAGAAGCGCAGCGCCCAGCGAGGCGTGAGCGGCCCGGCCATCCTGCCGGCTCTGCACGCGGCCGGGTTCGATCCCGGGACCGTGGACGCGGTGGCGGTCAGCCACCTCCATTGGGACCACGCCGGCGGCATCCTGGCCGCTGACGGTGCACCGGCCTTCCCGCGGGCACGCATCGTGGCCCAGCGCGTGGAGTGGTCGTTCGCGCTGGGGGACAACCCGCGCCTCGTCGCCTCGTACGAGCAGGACGAGCTGCGGCTGATCGAGGCGGTGGGCCTGGCCGGCGCGGCCGACGGCCAGGAGGAGCTGATTCCCGGCGTCGAGGTCGTCCGCACCGGCGGCCACTCCGGCGGCCACCAGGCCATCGTGGTCCGCGGCACCGGCGGCACGGTCGGTTTCTTCGGCGACCTGTGCATGCGCCCCTGGAGCGCCAACCCGCGCTGGGTGCCTAGCTTCGACGACTTCCCGCTCACCAGCGTCGAGGTCAAGGCCTCGCTCTTCCGCCGCGCCGCCGAGGAGGGCTGGACCGTCGTCCTCTCGCACGAGCCGCGCCGCCCGGTCGGTCGCCTTCTCGCCGACCGCGACCGCTTCCGCTTCGAGCCGATCGTCTAGGGCGCCAGCAGCGGCGCCAGCAACGCCTCGGCCTTCTCGACGGTCAGCGGTCCGCGCCAGACGGCGCGGATGACGCCCCCGCGGTCGATGAAGTAGTGCGTCGGCAAGCCGTACGCCTTGTAGGTGCGGAAGATGGCCGAGGTCGCGTCGAAGCCGATGGTGTAGGTCAGGCGGTACGTGGAGGCATAAGCCGCCACGTCCTCCGGCGAGGTCTCCTGGACGCTCACGGCGACGAGCGCGAGGCCCTGCGCCACATGCGCCTCGTAAACCTGTTGCAGCACCGGCGTCTCGTACTGGCAGGGCGGGCACCACGTGGCGAAGAAGTTCAGCCAGACCGGCCGGCCGCGCAGGTCGGCCAGGCGGACCGGGCGGCCGTCAAGGTCGAGGAGCGGCTGGGTGACGCCCTCGACCTCGCCCTCGAGCTCGGGCGCTCGATCGCCCGGCTTCAGTCCCTCGACCGGCGGACCGATGGCGAAGAAGGTGGCGCCCGGCGAAGGCTGCGGCACGCCCGGGTTCGTGATCGGCGCGGTGACCACGGCAATCACGGCGGCGGCACCGAGGACGATGGCTAGCGCGAGCGCGATGTGCCGCCCGCTGAAGGGCCCGATGAGCCCGGGGCGCCGGGTGCGCGAGGGTTCGGTCACCGGCTCAGACCCGCGGCCAGAGCCAGCTGAACGTCGAGGCGAGGACGAAGAGCCAGTCGAACAGGACAGCCACGCCGACGACGACGATGAGCCCGCCCCCGACGACCTCGACGGCGCGAGTGTGGCGCAGCAGGGGCCGGATGAGCGCCGGCGCCCGGTCGAGCGTCAGCGCCAGGGCCAGGAACGGGACGGCCAGCCCGACCGAGTAGACGACGAAAAGGGCCACCGACTGGGCGCTCGGGCCCAGGGCGGCGAGGCCGAGGATGGCCCCGAGGGTGGGCCCGATGCAGGGGGTCCAGCCGACCGCGAAGACGGCGCCCAGCCCGAAGGCGCCCGCGGGGGAGGCAGCCAGGCCGGCGCCCGACCTTCGCGCCGCGAAACGGTCCAGCGGCCGCCAGGAGCGGGCCAGCGCGGTGAGCCGGATGACGCCCATCATGTTCAGGCCGAGCATGATCAGGAGGATCCCACCGGCCTGGCGCAGGAGCGGCAGCGAGACGCCGATCGAGCCGCCGACGTAGACGGTCAGGCCGAGCAGCGTGAAGATCGCCCCGAAGCCGAGCACGAAGGCCAGGGCCGCCCGCAGCGCCCGCCAGCGACGGGTCCCGAGCAGGTCGGTCGTGCCGGCCGGCGCACCGGCCACCGTGATGACCCCGAGCTGGCCGAGGTACGCCGGCACGACCGGCAGCACGCACGGCGAGAGGAAGCTGATGATGCCGGCGACGAAGGCGGTGGCGAGCGTCAGGTCGGGCATCGCGGGTCAGGCCAGGCGGCCGTCGAGCGTCCGCTCGAGGAAGGCGCGCATGGTCCGGACGCTCGTCGCAAGGGGCAGTTCCTCGTCACCCACGACGAGGACCGGGATGCGCTCGAGGTTCAGGCGCTCGAGCTCCGCGTCGGTGGTGATGTCCACCTCGCGCACCTGCGCCGGCAGCCGGCCGGCCGCGCCCCGCTCCTCGAGGATGGCCTGGAGGGCATTCCGGGCCACGTCGCAGAGATGGCAGCCGGGCCGGGTGAGGAAACGGATCGTGGGTCGGGACTCCATCGCCCGGGGATTGTAGGGCGACCGGCTGCCTCGGCCGTTTTCCCGCGGCAGCGTAGGATGATGGGAGCGCGCCCCCGTAGCTCAGTGGATAGAGCGAGGCCGTCCTAAGGCCTGCGTCGGCGGTTCGAGTCCGTCCGGGGGCGCCACACCAGCGCAGCAGGTCCGTCTTCCACCTGCTCTGCCTCGGCGGCAGCCGCGGCGAAGAACGGCCGCGCCGGGGGCGTCCACACGACTCGCGCGACCTCCTGGTTCCGCGTCTCGACGCGACAACGGCAAGGCCGGCCTGCTGACCCGGGGCCTGGCCGAGATGATGCGGCTCGGGATCACCGCCGGCGCCAATCCGCTGACGTTTTGCGGGCCTCGCCGGGATGGGCGACCTCATCGCGACCTGCGGCTCCAGCCTGTCGCGAAACCACCGTCTCGGCGAGGAACTGGCCAAGGGTCGGACGTGGGCAGAGATCGAGGCGGACCTGCCCGGCACGGCCGAAGGCGCCTACACCGTCCAGGCGGCGCTGGCCCTTGCGGACCGCCTGGGCGTCGAGATGCCGATCGCTCGCGAGGTGCACCGCGCGCTGTTCGAAGGCAAGAGCGTGAAGCGCTGCCTGGTGGACCTGCTCGCCCGCGAGTCCAAGGATGAGCTGAGTGACGCCTCCGCGTGGCTGGCTCGGGCGGGACGCGAGGGCGCCTGATCAAGGGATCGGTTCGACGCCTCAGTGTTTGTTGACGGCCCCGTCTCGCCACGGACATACTCCCGGCCATGTCCGGGATCGAGATCAAGAACCACCGAGAACCCGATGAGACGGTCAAGTTCGAGCTCGGCTTTTCGGAGTTGGTGCGTGTCGGGTCACTGACCATCAGCCACGAGGTCCTTCAGCCGGGCTGGCGTTGGTCGACACACGTGAAGCCGATCGTGCGAACGGATCGATGTGAGTTCCATCACGTGGCGATCGTGGTGGCAGGCCGGATGGCGATCGAAACGCGAAACGGCGAGCTTCGCGAGGTCGGTCCGGGCGACGTGTACGACGCGGCGCCCGGACACGACGCCTGGGTCGTTGGTACCGAGCCGTTCGTTGAAATGACCTTCCAGGGCATCGCGGGCTGGGCCAAGGCGCCGGAGGCCGGCGAGCGGGTTCTGACGACGATGCTCTTCACCGACATCGTCGGCTCGACCGGCCTGGCGGAACGGATCGGCGATGGACCGTGGAAGCAGCTGCTGTCAAGTCATCGCGAGGACGTCCGCAGCCTGCTGGCGAGCTACCGAGGGCGCGAGGTGGACACGACCGGCGACGGCTTTCTGGCCACGTTCGACGGTCCCGCCCGCGCGATCGCGTGCGCCTTCGCCATCTCCGCGTCTGCCCGGAAGCTTGGAATCGAGACCCGGGTAGGCATCCACACCGGCGAGGTGGAGTTGGTTGACGGCGGCATCGGTGGGCTCGCTGTGCACCTGGCGGCGCGGATCATGGACGCAGCCGGAGCCGGCGAGGTCCTCGTGTCATCGACTTCGCGCGAGTTGGCAAGCGGCGCTGGAGTCGAATTCCTGGACCGAGGCACCCGGGTCCTCAAGGGAATCAGCGGCGCCCGCCAGCTCTACGAAGCCCGGTCCAGCGACGAGGCCGCACTGGGCTGACTCGCTCGCTCGCCCTGGTCGCGCCGGGCTCCGGGGGCGCCGGTGAGGGTCATAGGCCAGAGCGTATGCTCCCCCCACCCGCGACTGTGGGCCAACGCCCGAGAACCTTTCGTCCTGTTCGTTCGTCTGGACGGACGACATGCAGGCCATGAGCTTCAGTTCCGGAGACGCCCAAGTGCGCGAAGCACCGCCGTTCGAACTGAGCCGGCGCGCTCGGTTCGTCGACGGGGCCGATGCGCTCCTGGACCGTGCCTACCGGCTGGCCGGCCTCCTGCTCGGGAACGCCGTGGAGGCGGCGCGCGGCCGTGCTTAGGCCGATTCGGCTGCCCGCTTCATGCCCTCGGCTTCGAGGTTCATGTAGCGGTTGGTTAGCTTCTTGTAGAACAGGGCGATGATCGGGATGAGGAAGCCGCGCATGTCGAGTGTCAGCGTGAGACGTGCCCGGCCCTCTCCCAGCGCTTCGACGCGGTGGCCGGCGACGCTGGTGGTGCCGCCCGTCTTCTGCGTCCGCTCGAAGTAGGACGGCGCATCCCAGACCGTGATGTCCCAGGTGCCCTCGGGTAGCTTCGGCTGCTTGAGCCGCACGCGGCTGCCTTTGGTGATCGGCGCCGGCGTCAGGAGCTCGACGATGTCGACGGTATCGATGCGCTGCGGCCAGGCCTCGAGGGCGCTGAGCACGTCCCAGACGCGCTGCTGAGGAGCATCTATTTCTATCGACTTCTCAAAGCGCATGTCGGGCGGTCTGCTCAGACGGAACTAGGGCGTTAGACATGGGCGCAGTTTCGCCGGGACGCGAGTCCCTCAAAACGCAACGAGGGCGCCATCGATTACCTGCGTCGCGTGCACCAGCAGTTCCTCCCGTTCGGAAACGACGGGACCGAAGCCGACCACCCCGCCTAATACGACGTACTGAACGCGAAACCCAGGTCATAGTGCTGTGGAACTCCGAGAGCTCCTTGCCGCCCCGGTAGTCGCTCAGCCACTGAGAACATCTGCCTCAGAGCGTTCTCTCACGAGACCGCCGCATAGTATTCGAGCGGATCCTCGGTCGGATGGCGCTGCGCCTCCAGGTCCGTCCGGGGGCGCCACACCCGTTTCGTGGGAGACTTACACGGCTTGAGGGCGGGCGAGGGAGTTGGGGCGGAGCGCGCAGGAGGTACAGATTGAACAGGCTCGGTATCGCCGGGGCCTTGTGGCTCGTAGCGGCCGGACTCGCGATCGCGATGACGCTCATCTTCAGGGTCGATCCGGTCCAGTGGGTCGTCACCATCGCGGTCGGCGTGGTCGCCGCCGTCCTGGGTCTGTTGCTGATCGCGCGCCCGAGTGCCCGGGTCGTGTCCGCGTCGAACGTCGTCGCCGTGGTGTGGATCGTCCTCTATGCCGTGCTCACCGTGCAGCAGTCTGGCGAACTTGCGGCATGGACAACGGACGTCCTCCTGATCGCGATCGGCGCGGCCGCCGGATTCGCGGCATACCGCGCGGCAACGAGAGCGTAGCTCGGGGCAACGATCTCCTGACGGCTGCCGGCGAGGTGCACGGATCGCGACGCTGCGTCGAGAAGGAATGCCGATGACGGGAACGAGCGACTCGACACGCCGCCGCCTCCCGCTGACTGTTCGAGTCGCGGCGCTCCTGTTCCTGTTCCTCGGTGTTGCGTTCGGCGCCTCGGTGCCCTTCGTACTGGCGTATCTCGACCGCTATGGCGAGTTGCCGATGACGTTCTGGTTCCGATCGATGGCCGGCCCCTTCGTACAGCTTGGACCGGAGGCGTTCTTTGCCCTTGGCTGGACCTTCGTCGGGGTCTGTGCCGCCGACGTGGTCGCCGGTTTCGGGCTCTGGCGAGGCCGTCGATGGGGCGCCAGGATGGGGCTCGTTACGTCGCCCGTGGCGCTTGCGCTCGGCGTGGGGTTCGCCCTGCCCCTCATCCTCGTCGGCGTGCCGATCCGCGTGGCCCTCGTGTTGGCGGGTCGCCGAAGCCTGGGCTGACGTGCTCTGGCAATCGGCCGCACGACGCTCCCCATGTGCCCCGGGAGTCCCAAACTAGGCAGACACGCTCGGGGCTGACCGTGACGACACGGAGTCAGGCGCCCCCGCGTACCACGCGAGTGCGTCGTCCGCGTGCTGGTGCCGTTCCCCCAATTCCGTCCGGGGGCGCCAGCCGGTACAGGCTCACGTGGTCCGCCAGTGCGTTCGGCCCTTGTGCCGCAAACCACGCCGGCGTGGAATCGCGAGATCCGATTTCCCGGAGGTGGGTCATGTTCGAACAACGTGTCCAGCGAACTTTCGAGGCGGTAAGCCGCAAGGACCTGGCGGCGGTGATGCGCGTGTGGGCGGAAGACGGCGTCCTGGAGTTCCCTGGCCACTCGACGCTCAGCGGCCGGTACGAGGGAAAGCCTGCGATCGAGGCGTTCTTCCGGCGGTGGTTCGAGCGGATGGAGAGCATTCGACTGACGGTCAGGCATGTCGGCTTCTCGAATCCTGTGACGCTGACGTACGGAAGCACGATGTACGTCGAATTCGAGACCGACGGGAAGACCATCGGTGGCGTCTCGTTCCACACCGAGGTCGTCGGCGTCTATCGCTTCCGGCGCGGCAAGGTGGTCTTCTATCGCGAGTACCTATTCGACTCGAGCGAGGCCGAGGCGACCTGGGGTATTCCCGACACGCCCGAGGCGGCCTGAGGCAGGAGCCAACCGCGAAGCATGCGCAGGGTCATCCAGATCGCGACAGGGTCGTCTTACCGCAGCGATCGCCAGGCCACGAGGCCGACGCCGATCTGCCAGACCGAGGGGATGGCCACGTAGAGGCGCTCGAGAAGCCCGAGCCAGGGGCTGAGGGGGCCGTCGACCGTGGCCGGGACGAGGCCGGTGGCGACGAGCACGAGTCCGGCGGCTACCAGGCTGGGCCGGGCGATCGCCCGCCAACGGGAGTCGCGGCGCATCACGAGCCCAAGTGCGAGGAGCGTGAGCGGCATGGTCAGCGCGTAGAGGTAGAAGTCTAGGAGGTGAAGCGCCCCCACGGTCGTCCTCGGCACGCCCTCGGGGTCGGTCGGGAGGATCGCGAAGCCGAGCGAGATGAGCGCCTGGAGCAGGAGCAGGCCGCAGACCAGCGCCCGGTCACGAGGAGTCGCCCCGAGCACGCTCGAGAGGCCGAAGGCCCATGCCGTGCCGAGCAGCGCGCCGCTCACGAAGGCGACGGTCTGGACCCAGCCCAGCGGCGCGTTGGCGAGGAGGCTGATCGACTGCGCGATCGGGTCGTAACCGGGCCAGCCGGCGATGATGACGAGGCTCAGGCCCCACGAAACGATCGGGGCGGCGATGCCGGCGAGGATGGCGACGGAAAGCCGGGAGTCGGACATCGCCGCATTCTGACGCCGCGGCGCGGCTGGCACGGTACAGTCAGCCTAAGGCCGGCTCAGGGAACGATGCGCGCTCCGTGGATGATCGCCCACCCTAGCCGCCGGGCCGGTCCTCCTGCGGCTGCGCGTCGGACGTGCGCCGGCGGGTGGCGACGTCGAGTCCCAGGAGGATCCAGCCGGTCCCGTTGAGGGCGATGCCGGCGAGGGTGAGCGGTTCGATGATCGCTGCGAACGGCCCCGTCGTGAACCCAAGGCCGCCGACTCCGGTGAGCGCGAGGAGGGACCCGATCGTCAGGGCGAGCGCCGCCCACCGCGAGACGACTCCGAGTCGCAGGGCGACGAGCCCGAACGCCGCATCGGTAAGCCACAGCGCGACCGCTGCGTAGAAGAAGATCGGGCGAAACTCCGGGTCCGGTTCGGGGAACTGCGGACGGCCGATGGACAGGATGACCATCACGAGATACCAGGCGTTGGCGAGGATCGCGGGTAGGGCCGCTGCGAGCGAGAGCCGCCGCGAGATCACCGCCTGGCGCCGATGGACCGCAAGCACGATCGCGATCGCCCCCGCGTTGAAGAGGACGAGCCGGAGGTTGAAGAGGTCTGTGCCCCAGGGCAGGTTCGGGACGAAGGCCGCGACCAGGACGAGCCCGCCCAGGATCCCGAGGATCCCGAGCATCCGGCTCGCGATCGAGGGCGGCGCGGCGAGCGAGTGAGCCACGGTTCGATCCCTCCGTGCATGTTCGGACGCGGCCGTGACGGCCAGGTCGCCGAGGGTCCTCAGCCACGTTCTCGCGGTCGCGGCCGGCGCACCGCCGGTTCGCGCGTCGTTGAGCTGGTCGCCGAAGAGCTGCACCATCTCGTCCGAGAACCGGGCTCGGAACTCGGCCGGGTAGAGGCGCAGGAGCCCGCGGTACACGCGCTCGTGGCCCGCGTCCCGCGGAATCACTCGACGGCCTCGAGCGCCCACGGCCGTGCCGCGCGGACGAGGGTCTCGAGGCGGCGGACCTCCGCTGCCGCTACGGCCCGTCCGAGCCCGGTGAGCCGGTAGTAGCGCCGGCGCTGATCGTCCAGCTCGGGATCCGGACGCTCGTCGCACTCGGCGATCAGCCCGTCGTCGAGGAGGTGCTTGATCGTGGTGTAGACGCCGCCGGGTCCCAGCCGCGTCGCCCCCTCGGTCATCCGCACGATCTCCCTCATGATCGCGTAGCCGTGTCGCTCCTCAGTTCCGATGGCGACGAGAACGTACATCGCCGTCCGCGACAGCGATGGGACGCGCTGCGGTTGCTCGGCGGCTTCCATGGCGCGGACTATATCAGCCTCTGATGCATTGTCAACGGATAGATAGGACGGCTCGCCCCGAGCGAGCACAAGAGGCGTTCGGCACGCCACGACTGCGGTCGCAACGCCACGGCCGCGTACCGCGCGAGTGCGTCGTCCGCGTGCTGGTGCCGTTCCCCAATGGCCGTCCGGGGGCGCCAACAAGCCGCTGGCCGGCCGAGGCTCGTGCCGGCGCATGCTCGGCGTTCTGGGCGGGGCGCAGCGTCGTATCGTGTCGCCCATGGCCGCTGACTCTGGCACCTGGCACTACGGGCTGGTCGCGCGGTGGTGGGCCGAGTTCAACCTGTCCGACCCGGAGGAGGTGGCCTACTACGGCGCGGCCATCCGCCGGTTCGGTGAGCCGGCACTCGATCTGGGCTGCGGGACCGGTCGGATCCTGCTGCCCCTGCTCGTCGAAGGGCTCGATGTCGACGGCGTCGATGTCTCGCCCGACATGATCGCGCGCGCGGCGACCCGGGCACACGAGGCGGGTTTCGCACCCGCGCTGGCCGTCCAGCCGCTGCACGAACTCGATCTGCCCCGCAGGTACCGGACGATCTACCTCTGCGGCGTCTTCGGCATCGGGGGCCGGCGCGATCACGACCGCGAGGGCCTGCAACGGGCCTTCCGACACCTGGAACCCGGCGGCGCGCTCGTGCTGTGGCACGAATTGCCGTGGGCGGGTCGCGACGAGCGTGGCTGGGCGCACTGGCTGCCCGGACACCGAGACGGGATCCCGGGCCCGTGGCCAGCCCACGGCGATCGACGTCGTGCCGCCGACGGCGACGAGATCGAGCTCATCAGTCGCCTGGCCTCGTTCGATCCATTGGCCCAGCGCCACACGATCGAGATGCGCGCCCGCCTCTGGCACGCCGACGATCTGGTGCGCGAGGAGGCCTACAGCCTGAGCGAGAACCTCTATTTCGCGCCGGAACTGCTCCTGCTCCTCGAGGAGGCGGGCTTTCGGGACGTGACCGTCGAGGCGGCCTATGCCGGTCGACCGGCCACGGCCGACGACGACACCGTGGTGTTCGTCGCCCGGCGCTGATGGCTTCCGTGGGCGCCAGCGATCAGCCGTCGCGGCTCTCCGACCGATGCAGCTCGGCACTGATGTGCGCGGTGAGCGCGAACTCCGCGGTCGCGATCGAGATGTCGTAGGCGAGCGAGTCGCCGCGGAGCTCGTAGCGCCGAGTCGCCTGCCGGAGCTTGGCACCCGTGGCGGCGAGGCCGATCGCCGTCGACTCGACCCGGATCGTCACCCCGTCAACGCTCCCTTCGGACACCTCGGTCGCACCGGGCAGGGCGACCGTGATCTCCAACGCACCCGCGGCTGTTGCCCGCCAGATCCCCGAATCGCTGTGGAGCATCGATCCATCGCCCGCCGCGACGGCCCGCTGCCAGTAGTCGAGCGAGTTTGGGCTTCGTCGCGAGAAGCGGATCTCCTCGGCGAAGTCCACGGACTCCATCGACGGAAGCGTGGCCGTGCCCTTGCCACGCCAGGTCCCTACGAGAGAGCGGAGCGTTAAGAGGGCGTCGGCCGAGTGCTGATCGTCCATGGCGGTTTCATCCCTCATGCGGACACGGGCCGGTCGAGTCTAGACTTCGCACGTGACAGCCGACGACAAGCGATCCACGGACCTGGACGGCCCGATCGCGGCACCCGATCATCATCGCGTGGTGTTCGAGAACGACCGGGCTCGCGTCCTCGAGACCGTGGTCCGGGCGGGCGACAGGACTCCGCTGCACACGCACCTGGCGCCGCACCTGGTGATGGTCAGCAGCGGGAGCCACTTCGTGCGGCGCGATGCGACGGGAACGGTGACGTTGGACACACGCACGGCTGATCCAGCCTTCGTGATGCCCCGATTTCTCTGGATCGACGGCACCCCGGCTCACACGCTGGAAAACGCCGGAACCGACGATCTCGTGGTGACGGCCATCGAGCTCAAGCAGTAGCGAGCGGCCCTAAGGAGCGACACTTGGCGTCCCACGAGGTCCCTGATGGTGGGCAGCCGGGCGGGACCATCACCCTGGCGTTCACGGACATCGAGGGGTCGACAAGGCTGCTCCAGGACCTCGGCGACCGATACGGGGCCGTACTCGCCGAGCACCACCGACTCCTCCGCGACGCGTTCGCGGTCCACGGCGGGGTCGAGCGCGGGTCGGCGGGTGACGGCCTCTACTTCGTCTTCCCGACGGCGCGCAGCGCGGTCCTGGCGGCCGTCGAGGGCCAGGTGGCGATCAACGTCCACACGTGGCCCGAAGGGGTCGCGATCCGGGACCGGATAGGCCTTCACACCGGCGAGCCGCGGACCGCATCCGAAGGCTATGTGGGCCTGGATGTCCACCGCGCCGCTCGGATCTGCGCCGCCGGCCACGGCGGCCAGATCCTCATCTCGCAGACGACTCGCGACCTGGCCACGGACGCGCTGCGGCCGCCCATGGGTGCCATCGATCTCGGTATCCACCGGCTCAAGGACGTGGACACGCCCGAGCGCCTGTTCCAGATCGTGGGGTCTGGCCTCTCGCGGGACTTCCCGGCCCCACGGACGACGCAGGCCCCGAGGAGCAACCTGGCCCTCGAGGTCACGAGCTTCGTCGGGCGCGAGCGCGAGATCGAGCAGGCGAAGCGCGTGCTCGCCGATGCTCCGCTCGTGACGCTGACCGGGCCCGGCGGCGTGGGCAAGACGCGCCTCGGGCTCCGGCTGGCGCGAGTCCTCCTGGACTCATTCGAGGACGGGGCCTGGATCGTGGAGCTCGGCGCCCTGAGCCACGCCGACCTTGTCCTCCCGGCGGTCATCACGACCCTCGGCGTCGGAGAGTCTGCCGGACGGTCGCTGCTGACGGCGCTCGTGGAGCACCTGCGGTCGAAGCGGCTCCTGCTCGTCCTCGACGACTGCGACCACGTGCTGGCGGCATGTGCCGAGCTGGCCGAGGCACTCATCCGTTCCTGCCCGGCAGTCCGCATGGTCGTGACCAGCCGAGAGGCCCTCGGGGTCCCCGGCGAGGCCATCCAGCAGATCGCCCCGCTGCTGACCCCCGACGCGAGCGGACCCGCCGATCCGCAGGGACTCGACGCCTTCGACGCCTGCCGGCTGTTCGTCGATCGCGCGAGGGCGGTCCAGCCAGCGTTCGTCGTGACCGAGCGGAACGCTGGGTCGGTGGGCCAGCTCTGTCGGCGGTTGGACGGCATCCCGCTCGCGCTCGAGCTCGCCGCCGCACGGGTACGAGCGCTACCGGTCGAGCAGATCGCGGCCCGCCTCGACGATCGGTTCCGCCTCTTGACCGGCGGCCGCGGGGCCGTCGCCCGGCACCAGACGCTCCGGGCCGTGATGGACTGGAGCTACGATCTCCTGACCGAGCCCGAGCGGGCCGTCCTCCGACGTCTGTCGGTCTTCGCTGGTGGCGCATCGCTCGAGGCCGCCGAGACCGTCTGCGCGGGGGACGCCGTCGAGCCGGTCGAGGTCCTGGACATCCTCAGCCGGCTCGTCGACAAGTCGCTCGTCGTCGCTGAGGCGACCTCCCCGGAGGCCCGCTTCCGGCTCCTCGAGTCGGTCCGCGAGTACGCGCACAGCCGGCTGGTGGAGGCGGGCGAGGGTGACGCGGCGCCGCGTCGGCACCGGGATTGGTACCTCGCACTCGTCGACGAGGCCGCACAGGCATTCTTCAAAGGCCCCGAGCCGGGCGACTGGCTTCGCCGCCTCGACCGCGAGCACGACGATCTTCGCGCCGCCCTCGAGTGGAGCCTCGACCAGCCGGGCCAAGGTCAGGCGGGCCTGCGGATCGCGGCGGGACTGTGGCGATTCTGGGAGATCCGGGGTCACCTTACCGAGGGGCGAGGCTGGCTCGGGCGCATGGTGGCGGCGGTCGGGGACGAGGTCTCCCACCTTCGGGCGGACGCGCTCACCGGCGCCGGCAACCTGGCGTTCATGCAGGGCGACTTCCGAGCCGCCTCGACCTTCCACGAGGAGAGCCTGGCCCTCCAGCGCAGGATGGGCGATCGTCAGAGCATCGCCTACGCCGCGAACAACCTCGCCAACGCCGCCGTGCAGCTCGGCGATCTCATGCGGGCACGAGTCTTGTACGACGAGACGATCGCCCTGGTCCGCCAGCTCGGCGACCTACGAGGAACGGCGCTCGGCACGATCAACCTGGCTGACGTCGCCGCGCGACAGGGCGACGTCGAGGGCGCTCGGGCGCTGTACCAGGAAGCGCTCGCGACCGTCCGGCAGCTCGGCGACCGGTGGATGGAGGCCTTCGCCCTCGACAGCTGGGCGATGGCAACGGCACGGACGGGTGATCGGGAAGCCGCCCGCTCTCTCCACATCGAAGCCCTGGCGATCCTCCAGGAGCTCGGTGATGAGCGCGGTGTCGCCCGGGTGCTCACCCACCTGGCCAACCTCGCGCTGGCCGCGGGGGACACCGCGCAGGCGCGTGGCCTTTTCCGGCAGAGCCTCGCGATCCGGCAGGACCTGGGGGACATGCCAGGCCTGGCGGGTGCGATGGAGAGCCTGGCCGGCGCGGTTGCCGCCGACGACCCGGACGCCGCCGTCCGGCTCCATGGTGCAGCCGAATCGTTGCGCGAGGCGATCCGGGCGATGGTCCCCCCGCAGGCCGCTGCCGCCCACGAACAGGCCCTGGCCGACCTCGAGGCTCGCCTCGGGCCGGAGCGATTCGAGGCGGCCCGCCGTCAGGGTCGATCGATGAGCCCGAACGAGGCCCTCGTCACGCTCCCTCTCTGACCTCGACGACTTCGTCCGCCAACAGCCCGTGGGCCTCGCGGTGGACGGCGATGGCGGCCTCGGCGCTCGGGGCCTCCGCCAGGCAGAAGACCTTGCCCGTCGCCTCGTCGTACCAGTAGCGGAGGTAGCTGACACCGTACTTGGCCTGGACGGCAAGGTCGGCGGCGTGCGCCTTGGCCACGGCTTCTCCGGTCAGGCCCGGGATCTTGTTATGGCTATCGAGATACAGCGGCATGGGGGAGGCGCTCCTTCGACTCGAACCGTTCGTGCGGGCCGAGCATCGGCGGGGAGCGACAGGTTGTCAAGGCGGCCGCGGGCAGCCACGCGGCCGCCGCGGGGGCCAGCTCAGGGCACGATGCGCGTCCCGGCCCGGCCGGCCAGGGCGAGCTCCAGGTTCGCCGGCGCAGTGATGATCGCCTCGGAGCCGCCGCGCTCGAGGAACTCGAGGCAGGCCTCGATCTTCGGCGCCATGCTGCCGGGCATGAAGTGGCCGCCCTCGGCCAGGTAGGCGCGCGCCTCGGCCACGGTCAGGCGATCCAGCCAGGTCTGGCTCGGCTTGCCCCAGTCGAGCGCCACCCGCTCGACCGCGGTGGTGATGGCGAAGACCTCTGCCCCCACGACCGTGCCCAGCAGCGAGGACGCGTAGTCCTTGTCGATGACCGCGGCGACACCGTGCAGGCTGCCGCTCTCGTCGGCCACGACGGGGATCCCACCGCCACCCACGGTGATGACCACGAACCCGTCCGCCAGGAGGGCCTTGACCGCACGTTCTTCGACGATCCGCAACGGGCGTGGCGAGGCGACGACGCGCCGCCAGCCCCGGCCGGCGTCCTCGACGACGTCCCAGCCCTCCCCGTCGCGCCGCTGCATGGCGCGCGCCTCGTCCATGAACGTGCCGATCGGCTTGCTCGGGCGCCCGAAGGCGGGATCGTCGCGCGCCACCTCGACCTGCGTGACCACGGTGACCGCCTGGCGGTCGAGGCCCATGCGCCGGAAGTCGTTGCCCAGACTCTGCTGGAGCTCGTAGCCGATGGCGCCCTGGGTGTCCGCGTCGCACACGTCGAGCGGGACCTCGTGGAGCTCGTGGGCGGCGAGTTCGGAACGGCGCAGGATGAACCCGACCTGGGGGCCGTTGCCGTGGCCGATCGCCACCTGCCAGCCATCGCGGATGGCCGAGGCGATGTGCACGCTGGTCTCAGCCAGGGCGGCGATCTGGTCCGGCACCGTCTGGTGGCGTGCGTCCTTGATCAGCGAGTTGCCGCCGATCGCGACCACGAGGGTCCTGTCGCCCATGGGTTCGCTCTCCTTGCGGGCGCGGCGCCCGTGCCGTCAGGCCATCGTGAGGGCCATGACCGCCTTCTGGACGTGGAGGCGGTTCTCCGCCTCGTCGTAGACGACCGACTGAGGGCCGTCGATGACCGCATCGGCGACCTCGATGTTCCGGTCGGCCGGCAGCGGGTGCATGTAGATCGCGTCCGGGCCGGCCAGCGCCATGCGGCGCTCATCGGTGATCCACTCGGTATAGCGGGCCGAGATCGCCGCTCCCTCCGCGTCATCCCTGGCCACGAGCAGGGGACCCCAGCTCTTGGCGTAGACGACGTCCGCGTCGCGCATCCCGGCGTCGAAGTCGTCCATCAGCTCGAACGCACCGCCGGAGCGGCGGGCGTTCTCGGCCGCCTCGGCCAGGACGTCGTCCATGAGCTGGAACTCCGGCGGATGGACCAGCCGGACGTGCATCCCGAAGCGCGTGGCCAGCAGGACGAGGTCCTGGGGCACGCTGATGGGCTTCTGGTAGCTCGCGGCATAGGCCCACGAGACCGTGAGCGTCCGGCCGCGCGGGTCGCCCAGCTTCTCGCGGATGGTCAGCAGGTCGGCCAGGACCTGGTGCGGGTGGTAGAGGTCGCACTGCATGTTGAGGACGGGCACGCGGCTCGCCTCGGCCACCTCGCGGATGTACTGGTTGCCCACGCCCCACTCGACGTGGCGGATGGCGATCCCGTCGTTGTACCGACCCAGGATCTCGCCGATCTCGCGGGCCGTGTCGCCGTGGGCGATCTGGGTCGTGCGCGACTCGATGAACTGGGCATGCCCGCCGAGCTGGGCCATGCCCGCCTCGAACGAGGCCCGGGTGCGCGTGCTCGGGTAGAAGAAGAGCATCGCCAGGACCTTGTCGCGGAGGTACGGATGCGGCAGCCCGAGGGCGCGCTGGCGCTTGAGGTCCATGGCCACGTCGAGGACGGTCTCGATCTCCTCGCGGGTCCACTCCCGGAGGCTGATCAGGTCGCGACCGCGAAGGTTCGTCTGCATCGTCGTTTCCTCACTCCGCCGCGCCGAGGACGAGCGACAGGAGCGCCATCCGGAGGGCGACGCCATTGAAGGCTTCAGCCCAGTAGCGCTGGTGTCGGGTCCCGTCGACATCGGCCGGCAGCTCGTCCATCCGGGGTAGCGAGTGCAGGATGATCGAACTGCGCTTGGCCTTGTCGCGGAGCAGCTGCCGGGTGACCCGGTACGCCTCCGGCGTTCGGCCGGTCTCGCCGCTGCGCTCGACGCGCGACTGCGTGTAGTCGGCCTGGACGACCGGCTCCATGTAGATGATGTCCGCGCCGGCGATCGCGTCGGCGACCGACGGCGCCTCGCGGTAGGCGACGTTCAGTTCATCGAGCTCGGCCCTGAACTCGGGCAGGAGGGCCATCTCCGGCGGGCTGACTACGATCGCCTCCGCGTCGAACTGCGACAGGGCGTAGAGGAGCGAGTGCATCGTCCGCATGCGCATGTCGCCCACGAGCAGGTAGGTGAGCCCGTCGAGGGTCCCCAGCTCGCGCTGGATCGTGTACAGGTCGGTCAGGACTTGGGTGGGGTGCTCGCCCCACCCGTCGCCGCAGTTGATGACCGGCACGGACGCCCAGCGCGCCGCTTCCGCTGGGGCGCCCTGCTCGAAGTGCCGGATGGCGATGACGTCGCCGTAGTACTCCAGCATGTGGAACGTGTCCTTGATCGACTCCTGGTAGAAGTCGCCGGCGCGGGTCATCTTGGCGTCCGCGAAGCCCAGGACGTGACCACCCAGCCGGTGCATCGCGGCCTCGGTCGAGAGGCGCGTCCGGGTGCTCGGCTGGTAGAAGGCCGTGAGCAGCGTCTTGTCCTTGAGCAGGTCGCCGTTGCGCCGGTCGGTGGCATGCGGGCGAAGGTCGTCGGCGACCTCGAAGACGCGGGCGAAGTCGTCGCGGCTGAAGTCCTTCAGAGACAGGATGTCGCGGCCGAGAAAGCTTCTCATCGTCGTTCTCCCTCATGTGCTGGGGACGGGTCGGTGACGGGCGCGCCGTCTCGTCGGCAACCGGTGAACAGGATGGCGACCGTCTCGCCGGAGCCGACGACGCCGTGACGGCGCAGCTCCAGCAGTCCGGCCAGGCCGGCCGTGCCGGTCGCATCGCAGTCGATGCCGGTCGCCGCGCGACCGAGTTCGTTCGCCTCCAGCAGCGTGGCCTCGTCGACGACCACGGGTCGGCCGCCGCTGGCCAGGGTTCCGCGGACGATGGCCAGCCAGTCGTACGTCTCGTCGTCGAGGATCCCGCCGGCGACGCTGTGCGGCTCGTGCTCCCAGGGCCACATGAACGCCGAGCGGTGACGGGCGGCCCAGGCGAAGTCATCCTGGCTGGGCGGCTTCTCGTCCAGCCGCTGCGTCAGGCGCTCATAGGCTCGGGCGAGCGGTGCGACGGCCGCGGCCTGGACGGGATGGATCCTCGGGTCGGCCGTGCCCGAGCCCAGCAGGCGCGCCTCTGCGAGGCCCTGGATGCAGGCCGAGGCCAGTGCGCCCCCGCCGACCTGGATGAACAGCCGGTCGAGGGTCGCGCCCGCGGCGGCGAGGTCGGCGGCGAGCTCGTAGCCCAGGGTCAGGCCCCCCTCGATGGCGAAGCCGTTCTCGTTGCCCTGGCACGTGAACGGGAGGGCGCCCCGCTCGATCGCCTCGCGGAGCCGCCGATAGGTCGGGTCACCGGGGATCCCGGGCTCGCGCTGGCACACCGTCAGGTGCGCGCCCAGCGTTCGCAGGCGGGCGACGATCGCCGGATGGGCATCGGGCGGGATGAACACCTCGAGGTCGCGGCCGGCGGCCCGCGCGATGACCGCCGCGGCGAGCGCGGCGTTGCCACAGCTGGCGATCGCCAGCGGCCGTCGGTCGGCGCCACTGCCCGCGAGCGCCTCGGCCACCTCCAGCTCGAGGATCGTGCCCATCAGGTGGCGCGCCTTGTGGGAGCCCGAGACGTTGCCCGTCTCGTCCTTGACGTACACCCCGCCGCCGGCGCTGAAGCCCAGTCGCTTGCCCAGGTCGGCGCCGCGGGCGAACGGCGTCACCCGGAACCCTGCACCGTCCACCGCGGCGACGGCCCGGTCGAGCCGCTCGACCATGCGGACGTAGTCGAGATCCGTCCAGCCGAGCTCCAGCGCGACGTGATAGGCGTAGAAGAGCGTGCGATAACGGACGAAGGGGTTCGGCTCATCGCCGCTCGGGAAGGGCAGGCGGGCCGGGTCCAGGACCCGGCCGATGACATGGTCGATGTCATCGCCGACCACGACGCGCGGGCAGCGCAGCGGGGCCGGCTTCCCAGGGGCGACGCGATGGCCGCAGCCGGCGCAGACCAGCTCGATCGGACGCGGGCCGAACGGGACGGCGTTCCGCGCCGAGGCGGCGGGGGTCGCCGCGGCCCCGAGGAGGCCGCTCACGCGGGCACTCCCGCTCGGGTCCGCTCGTTGAACTCGTCGATCATCTCGTCCCAGACGGGCAGGATCTCGCGCAGCTCCTGCCAGAATGACGGTGCGCGGCGGCGCACGAACTCGTCGAACGAGATGCCCTGCTGCTCCACCCAGGTGAAGTAGCCGAGGTTGAAGATCCGGCGCCGTTCGGCCGCCGTCAGGTCCAGCAGCTGTTGGCTCTCCCCGGCGCCCAGCAGGTAGCGCCCGAACGTCTCCGCGGCGGCGATCTCGTCGAATCCGCCGGCGAAGTCGCGTGCCTGGGCCTTCTCGCGCTCGGTCCGATACATCGCCGCGCCGTCGGTCGCGACCGTGACGATCACGTCGTCGGGACCCAGGCCCTCGTGCCGCGCGACGGCGATCGCGGCCAGCACATTGCAGATGCTCGAGAGCCCGAACGAGTCCAGCCGCTCGACGATCTCGGCCGGGACGCCGCGCCGGCGCATGAGGTAGTCGCGCCCGACCGGGGTGTTGAACATGACGTTCAACTGGTCTGTGGCCTGGTCGGAGATGCCCACCACGACATCGGTGTTCATCACGTTGTGGATCAGCGGGATGTGCTTGTCGCCGATGCCCTGGATGTTGTGCTCGCCGAACCCGTTCTCGAGCATCGTGGGGCACTCGAGCGCCTCGACCGCCACGATCCTTGCGCCGAAGCGTTCCTTGAGGAAGTCGCCCGCGCCGATCGTCCCCGCCGAGCCGGTGGCCGAGACGAACGCGTGGAGGCGCACGTCGCCGTCGCGTTCCTGCATCGCCTCGACGATCCGGCCGAGCGCGCGACCGGTCGCCAGGTAGTGGACCAGGTGGTTCCCGAACTCGGAGAACTGGTTGAAGATCACGTTGGCCGGGTCGCGCTCCAGCTCGGCGCAGCGGTCGTAGATCTCCTTGACGTTGCTCTCGGAGCCCGGCGTCCGAACGATGTCCGAGGGATCCGCCACCCAGCGGGCCAGCCAGTCGAAGCGTTCCCGGCTCATCCCCTCGGGCAGCACGGCCACGCCGCGGCAGCCCATGATGCGCGAGATGGCGACGCCGCCCCGGCAGTAGTTGCCGGTGGACGGCCAGACCGCCCGGTGGCTGCTCGGGTCGAACTGACCGGTGACGATGCGCGGGGCGAGGCAGGCGTAGGCGGCGAGGACCTTGTGCGAGGCGATCATCGGGAAGCGGTCGCCCAGCGCGACGACGATCCTCGCGGCGACGCCGGTCAGCGACGATGGGAGCACGACATGCTCCGGGAGCGGGACCCGCCCACGGCGGTCGGCGCCGTTGTACCAGTGGACGCGGAACAGGTTGGCCGGGTCGGCGGCGTCGGGGTCCACGCGGGCTAGGGCCGCCACGGCCGCTGGCGGGACCGTCTCCGGCTCGGCCAGCTGCGCGAAGGTCGGCATGACGATCCCGGCCTCCGCGAATCGACGCACGGTGCGCTCGTAGATGCCCGGATCGACCACTTCTCGCTCAAGCCCGAGTCGTGCCATCGTCGGCTCCCGCCCCGGGTCGGCGCCGGTATCATCCGGTGACGATCGGGACCAAAGAGACCGAGGCCGGGACCAACAGCATGGGTCACGACCGTCGGCTGTGTTTAGATTCGGACGGGACGAGCGCCCCCGGAAGGGCCACATGGCCCGCCCATGGCGCAAAGGATATCTCGATGGAGTTCACGCTCAACGGGCGCACGGTCGACATCCGGCCCCGGCCGGATGCGAGCCTCCTCGAGGTGCTCCGCGAGGAGTGCGGCCTGCGCTCCATGAAGGACGGCTGTGCCCCGGAGGGCTCGTGCGGGGCCTGTACCGTCGTGGTCGACGGTCGGGCCGTCGTCTCCTGCGCCCAGCCGGCGGGCCGCGCCGCCGGCCGCTCGGTGCTCACCCTCGAGGGGCTGGCGGCGGACGAGCGCGAGCGGTGGGCGGCGGCATTCCAGACCAGCGGCGCCGCGCAGTGCGGGTTCTGCTCGCCGGGGATCGTCATGAAGGCGGAGGCCCTCCTGGGCCGGCGGCCGGCCCCGACGCGCGACGAGATCGCCCGGGCGCTCACCGGCAACCTCTGCCGTTGCACGGGGTACGTGAAGGTGATCGACGCCATCGCGTCGGTCGCCGACGGGCGACGGCAGGCGCCCGGGCCGGACACCCGGGCGGGCCCGGGCGACGGGGTGGGGGATCGGAGCGTGCGCTACGACGGGGCCGCGCTGGCCCTCGGTGAGCACGCGTTCGTGGCGGACATGGCCGTCCCCGGGATGCTCCACGGGGCGCTGCACTTCGCGGATCACCCGCGCGCGCTGGTCCGACGGATCGATGTGTCGCGGGCCGCCGTCCATCCCGGCGTGGTGCGGGTGGTCACCTGGAGCGACGTCCCGGGCGAGCGGGTCCAGGGCCTGCTGACGCGGGACTGGCCGCTGCTCGTCGCCGAGGGCGAGACCACGCGCTACGTCGGGGACGCGCTGGCGGCCGTCGCGGCGACCAGCCGTCATGCTGCCCGCGAGGCCGCCGCGCTCGTCGACGTCGAGTACGAAGTCCTGGAGCCGGTGACCGATCCGTTCGCGGCCCTCGCGGACGGCGCCCCGCGGATCCACGAGTCGGGCAACCTGCTCTCGGCCAGCGCGATCCGTCACGGTGACGTGGACGCCGCTCTTGCGACGGCCGCGCACGTGGCGACCGAGACGTTCGAGACGCAGCGGGTCGAGCACGCCTTCCTCGAGCCGGAGGCTGCCCTGGCCGTGCCGAGGAGCGGCGGTTTCGGCGGCGCCGGCGGGGCGGCGGGGGAGCCCGCCATGCGCGTCTTCTCACAGGGCCAGGGCGCCTGGGAGGATCGCCGCCAGATCGCCTCGATCCTGGGCCTGCCGGAGCGCTCGGTCCGGGTGACGCAGGTCGCGACCGGCGGGGCGTTCGGTGGCAAGGAGGACCTGGGGGCCCAGGGTCATGCGGCGCTCCTGGCGTGGTCGACCGGTCGGCCGGTCCTCGTGGCGCTTTCCCGGCGCGAGAGCCTGCGCTTCCACCCCAAGCGCCATCCGCTGACGATGACCTACTCGGTGGCCTGCGATGAGGACGGACGACTGACCGCGGTCCGGGCCCGCATCGTCGGTGATACCGGCGCGTACGCCAGCGTCGGGGCGAAGGTGCTCGAGCGGGCTGCCGGTCACGCCTGCGGCGCCTACCGCGTCCCGAACGTGGATGTCGAGGCGCGAGCGGTCTACACGAACAACGCGCCCTGCGGGGCGATGCGCGGATTCGGCGCGCCGCAGGTCACCTTCGCCATCGAGGGGCTGCTCGACATCCTCGCCGAGCGGGTCGGCCTCGACCGCTGGGAGATGCGCTGGCGGAACGCTCTCGAGGCCGGTGACCGGTTCGGGACGGGACAGCGACTGGGCCCCGGGGTCGGCCTCAAGCAGACGCTCCTCGCGGTCCGCGAGGCGTTCCGCTCCGCCCGCTACGCGGGCATCGCCTGCGGAGCCAAGAACACCGGCATCGGCAACGGCGTGACGGAGCGCGGGCGCGCCGTGCTCCGGCCTGAACCGGACGGCACCGTCACGCTCTTCCACTCCTGGACGGAGATGGGGCAGGGGATCCACACGGTGCTGCGCCAGATCGTGTGCGGGGAGCTGGGCCTGCCCGCCGATCGCGTCCGCGTCGTCGTCGACACGGAGCACGAGCTCGACACCGGCGAAACGACCGCCTCGCGGGCCACCGTCCTCGGCGGCCGGGCGGTGCTCGACGCGACCCGGCGGCTGCGCGAGGCGCTCGGCGAGGGGTCCCTGGAGGACCTCGTCGGACGCGAGTTCCCGGGCGAGTTCGTCGTCGACTGGACGACCGCCCCGGGATCGGCGACAGACGAGCCGGTGACGCACCTCGCGTACGGCTGGGCGACGCAGGTCGTGGTACTCGACGACGAAGGCCGGATCGAGCGGGTCGTCGCGGCCCAGGACGTCGGACGGGCGATCAACCCGCTCGTGCTCGAGGGCCAGGTCGAGGGCGGCGTGCACATGGGCCTCGGCTACGCGCTCAGCGAGGCGTACCTGGTCGAGGATGGCGTGCCGGTCAGCGACTCGTTGAAGTCGCTGGGGATCATCCCGGCCGTCGCGATGCCACCGGTCGAGTGCATCCTCGTCGAGGAGGCCCAGCCGGAAGGCCCGTACGGGGCGAAGGGGGCAGGGGAGGCGGTCCTCGTCCCGACGGCGGCCGCGGTGGCCGGTGCCCTGTACGCGTTCGACGGCGCGCGGCGCACGCGCCTCCCGATGCGCGACTCGGCCGCGGCGCGGGCCGCCGTCCCGCGGCTGGACCGCTTGAGGCCGCGGCCGGCGCCCGTCGAGGCGGGGAGCGAACGATGACGCTGCTGCTCAGCGGCGGGACGGTCGTCCGCTCACTGGCCCCGCCGGTCGTGGAGGTGGGTGACATCCTCGTCGAGGGCGGGCGGGTCGTCGCGGTCGGCGGAGCGGCGCCGCAGGGCGTCGGGCGCATCGATTGCGGCGGGTGCCTCGTCATCCCCGGCAACGTGTGTGCCCACACGCACCTCTATTCGGCACTGGCACGGGGCATGCCCTACCGGCTGGAGCCGCCGCGGACGTTCGTCGAGATCCTGCAGCGCGTCTGGTGGCGGCTCGACCGGGCACTCGATGAGACGACCATCCGGGCCTCCGCCCTCGCCGGCGGCATGGAGGCGCTGCTGGCTGGGACGACGACGCTCATCGACCATCACGCGTCGCCGGGGGCCGTCGACGGCTCGCTCGACATCGTCGCCGACGCCCTCGGCGAGCTCGGTGTGAGGTCTCTGCTGTGTTATGAGACGAGCGATCGCGATGGGCCGGCGATCGCCCGTCAGGGGATCGCCGAGAACGCCCGGTTCGTCGCCGCGACGACGTCCGGCGCTCGTTCACTGGCGCGGGGCATGGTCGGGGCGCACGCCTCGTTCACGCTCTCGGAGGAGACGCTCGGGGCCTGTGCCGAGCTGGCCCGCGAGGGCGGTGTCGGCCTCCATCTCCACGTGGCCGAGGACGCCGCGGACGAGCGTGACGCCGAGGCCCGCTTCGGCCTTAGCGTCGTGCAGCGGCTCGCCGCGGCCGGCGCCATCGACCGTCGCTCGCTCCTGGCCCACGGCGCCCACCTCGACCCGGCCGAGATCGAGATCGTCCGCTCGGTGGGTGCCACCGTCGTCCACAACGCGCGCTCGAACATGAACAACGCGGTCGGTCGGGCTCCGCTGGCGGCGCTCGGCGAGCGGGTCGCGCTGGGCACGGACGGCATCGGGGCGGACATGTTCGAGGAGGGCCGGGCGGCCTTCTTCCGGCATCGCGAGGAGGACGTCCTGACGGGCATGGCGTGGCCCCTCGATCGCCTGGCCGAGGGCGCGCGGGTCGCCGGCGAGGCCTTCGGCGAGCCGCTCCTCGGTCGCATCGAGCCCGGCGCGCCCGCCGACCTGATCGTGCTCGGGTACCCCGCGGTCACCCCGCTCGACGCCTCGACCCTGGCCGCGCATTGGCTGTTCGGGATCGGCGCGGCGTCGGTCCGCGACGTCGTCGTGGCCGGCGAGCCGGTGGTCCGCGACGGCCGGTTGGTCCGCCTGGACCCGCAGGCGCTCGCGGCGGACGCGCGGGCGGGTGCGACCCGGTTGTGGCGCCGGCTCGAGGAGACCGACGTCCATCCCTTCGAGCCCGGCCAGCCAGGGGAGGATGCGCCATGGCGGACCTAAGCGTCGAGGTCGCGGGCATCCGCTTCTCGAACCCGATCCTGCCCGCGGCGGGGCCACCCGTCCGCGACGGCCGGGCGATGGTCCGCTGCGCCGAGGGCGGCGCCGGTGGGCTGGTATCCAAGACGATCTCGACCCGAGCCGCCGAGCCGCCCACGCCGAACATCGCGGAGATCCCGCACGGCATGGTCAACACCGAGCTCTGGTCGGAGTTGCCGCCGGAGCAGTGGCTCGAGCACGAGTACGCGCTGGCTCGCCAGACCGGCCTGCCGCTCATCGTCAGCCTGGGCTACAGCCCGGACGAGATCGCCTCGCTCGCACCCCGGGTCCGGCCCTTCGCCGACGCGCTCGAGCTGTCCACGCACTACATCGGCGAGGAGGCGGGCCCGATGGTCGCCGCGATCCGGGCGGCCAAGGCGGCGGTCGACGTGCCCGTCTTCGTCAAGCTGAGCCCGCTCGGCCGCGAGATGGTCCGGGCCGCCCAGCAGGCCGAGGCCGCCGGAGCCGACGGGATCGTGGCCATCAACTCGTTCGGGCCGGTGCTGGCCATCGACCCCGAAACCCGGCTGCCGTACCTCGGCGGCTCCGATGGCTATGGCTGGCTCTCCGGGCCGGCGTTGAAGCCACTCGCG
>JBGPMJ010000005.1:0-24197 GCA_041486935.1 Candidatus Limnocylindria bacterium
CGCACCCGGTCGGCGAAGGCCGCACACAGCTCGCTCACCGCGTGGGGGAACTGGAGCACCTGGAACTTCTCCACGTAGCGGTCCCCGTGGCGGCCGCTCTTGAGCGCGAAGTGGCCGGCGCGGAGCGCCCCGGAGTCGGTGAAGAGCGCCTCGACGCGCGCCGCGGACAAGCTCATGGCCGGTACTCGACGCCCTTGACGCTGGGCCGGTCCCTGCCCTTCGGCAGCGCCACGCCCACGAGCTCACGGAACGAGGCCAGCCCGCGCTCCGCACAGTACGCGGCGAGCTCATCGATGAGGCGCTCGGGCAGGGTCGGGTCGGCGAAGATGGCCGTCCCCACCTGCACCGCGCTCGCCCCGGCCATGAGGAAGTCGAGCACGTCGTCGAGGCCGCTCACGCCGCCGATGGCGACGACCGGCACCCGAACGGTCTGGGCGACCTCGTAGACGATGCGCAGCGCGACCGGCTTGATGGCCGGCCCGGAGAGCCCGCCGTAGGTGTTACCCAGCAGCGGCCGGCGCCTGCGCCGGTCGATGGCCATGCCCGAAAGGGTGTTGATGGCGCTGATGGCGTCGGCCCCGGCATCCTCGATGGCCTTGGCGATGGCTCGCACGTCGGCCACGTTGGGTGAGAGCTTGACCATCAGCGGCAGGTCGGTGGCGCGCCGCACGGCGGCGGTCACGGCGCCCGCGGCCTCGCGATCCACGGCGAACTGGAGGCCACCCTTGCCGACGTTGGGGCAGGAGATGTTGAGCTCGATGCCGGCGACGCCGGGCACGCCGTCGAGCCGGCGCACGACCGTGACGTAGTCCTCGATCGACTCGCCGGCCACGTTGACGATGACCGGCGTGTCCCACGTCGCCCAGAGGGCGGCGTACTTCTCGATGACCGCGTCGACGCCGGGGTTCTGCAGACCGATGGAGTTGAGCATCCCCGCCGGCGTCTCGGTCACGCGCGGCGGCTCGTTGCCGAAGCGTGGCCGGAGCGTCGTGCCCTTGCAGCAGATCGCGCCCAGGCGCTGGACATCGACCACCTCGGCGTACTCGACCCCGTAACCGAACGTGCCCGAGGCGACCAGGATCGGGTTGCGCAGCGCGAGCGCCCCGGGCCGTGCCGGCGCCAGGTCGACGCTGAGATCCACGTCGGCGACTCGAGACGGGACCGGGATGGCTGGAGCCTCACCCTGGGCCGGTACACGCGGGCGCGATCGCGCCGGCCCGGCCAGCGCGGGTCTGCGACGCGGCGCGGCGTAGGGGTCGGCCGCCTTGGAGCGGTTCGTGACGACCCGCTTCTTCGGCTTCACGCCGGCTCTCCCCAGGCGATCTCCTCGGCCGCGAAGACGGGGCCCTCGCGGCAGACGCGCACGGGACCGTCCACGCCGTGGATGACGCAGCCCAGGCAGGCGCCGACGGCGCAGCCCATGTTCTGCTCCATCGAGACCTGCAGCCAGGCCCGGCGGCGCGCCCGCACCGAGCCGGAAGCCGCCGAACTCCGGGTCCGACCCCGTTTGCGCCCGAGGCGCGCCACGCCGAGCCGGTCGTCGCGGCCACGAGCCAGCCGGGCGAGGGTGGCGAGCATCGGCTCGGGACCGCAGGCGAAGGCCTGGTCGGCCCAGGCCTCGTAGTCCGCCACGAGGTCGGTGACGTAGCCGCGCTGCCCCAGGGAGCCATCATCGGTGGCGACCACGTACTCGACCTCGTCGGGCAGCAGCGAGGTGGGGTAGACCTCGGCCGCGCTCGCCGCGCCGAAGAGGAGCGTCACGCGCCGGCCCGCCTCGAGCGCCTCGTCGGCCAGCGCCCGCACGCCGGCCATGCCCAGCCCGCCGGCGATGAGCAGGACATGGCGCGTTCCGGGGTTCACCTCGAACGGCCGCCCCAGCGGGCCGAGGATCTCCAGCCGCTCGCCCTGGCGGGCACGGGACATCCACTCGGTGCCCTTCCCGGTGACGCGGAAGTGGATGGTGACGGTGCCCGTGGCGCGATCCACGGTGTTGACGCTGAACGGTCGCCGCAGCACGAGGCCCGAGTAGTCGGGCGTGCGCACGTGGATGAACTGACCGGCGCGCACGCTTCCCGCCAGCGAGGGTGCGTGGTAGGCCTGCAGCCACTGCGCGGGCAGGATCTCCCGGCTCGAGATGAGCTCGGCGTCGAGGAGGCGCATGCCGCGAGCCCGGTGTCGGGTCAGGCGGGGCTGTCCCCGTCCTCGTCGAGCTCGGGCGCCACGCCCGGGAAGGCCTCCGCGATCGACTCGGCGAGGTCGCCGAAGACGTCGGTCGGATCGTAGAACTGGACCAGCTCCTCGGGATCGTCGAGCTGGCGCCAGTTGTCCGGGTCCTCTTCGGGGAGCACCTCGGCGTGGAGGCGGCCGTTGTCGCGGAACGTCAGCCGCTCGTCGTCGTCGTCGACGATGATGAGGTCGCCGAGCTGGCCGGCGAGGCCCGCCGCGGCGGCCTCGAACTGCTCGATGAGCCGCGACTCCGAGTCCTGGCTCCGTTCCTGGAACGATAGCGCGAGGTCGTACAGGCGGGCGGCCGCCTCCTCCCTGGTGGTCGGGGGGCCGGCGCCCTCGCGTGCCGCGGCCCAATCGTCGGCCGCGCCGGCGTACGGGTCGCTGCGCTCCTCGGGCGCGATGCCGGCCGCCTCCATGAGCTCGTCCGTGCCCGTCGGCTCGGCCGGAAGGCCCGCCGCCTCACGGGCGGCATCGGCGAAGGCGGCGTAGATCTCGGCCGCGTTGTAGAGCTCGATGAGCTCCGCGGCAGATTCGATGACTTCGGTCTCCGAGACCCATTCGCCCGTCGCCTCGTCCTGGAAGCGCGTGCGGCTGCGGAACGTCCCGTCCGGGGCGACCGAGAGGTAGTCGGGGTCGTCGTCGATCAGGACGAGGCCACCGACCTCGGCGATCCGACCGGCATTGGCCTTGAGGAAGCCGTCCAGCTGCCGCGCCGCGTCGACGACGAAGCTGCTGCGTTCGATGGCGGCCTCGTTGGCGATCTCACCGAGGGCCGGGTTGGAGCCGCTCATGACGCCCTCCTACGGGTGGTATTCAAGGTCGGAGCCCATCCGTTCCCGGAGGAACATCGAGTGGTGGCGCTCGAACAGCCACTCGCCGGCGCGATGACCGAGCGCGCGCGTGCCCTCATCCGCCTCGAGCTTGTCGATGGCGGCGTAGTCGGGCAGCTCGTAGAGCATGACGTTGTCGTAGTCCCAGCCGTACGCGATGTTGTACCAACCGACGAACTTGATGCCGAACTTCTTCTCGTAGTCACGTACCTGGCGCGGGAAGACCTCGCGCATGAAGAACTTGAAGAACGCGTCGCGGCCGCGGCGGATCGAGAAGAAGGTGGCCAGCACGGGCACGGTCGCAGGGCCTCCTCGGAAGGCTGGGGTGGGTGGCCCTATTGTCGCACGCTCGGCGGAGCGTCCGCCGGGGGCGGCTCGGCCGTGTCCGGGGTCGCGTCGGCGCCCGTGGGCGCGTCCACGATGTCGCCCACAGTCTTCGTCGTGCCGGAGCGCAGCGGCCGGCGGCGCGAGCGGCGGTCGGCGGCCACCAGGCGCAGCAGGAAGATGACCGTCTGGCCGGTGAAGAGCGTCAGGATCAGCGTGGCCGCCAGCATGGCCGTGGTGAGCCAGGCGGGCCAGGCGTTGACGACGCCGAAGGGCGTCAGAACGAACAGGGTGAGCAGCACCACCGCCTGGGTCCAGAAGCAACCCAGCCCCGGTCCGCGCACAGGATCGAGCGGCGCGCCCTTGTACTCGGGGCGCCGCGGCTCGGAGGGGGTCGGGGGCGGCTCGTCGGTCACGAGCCGGGATGGTACCGCCTGCGGCGCGTGAGGCGTCTCGAACGACCGCGGATGGTACCCCGCGGTCACGTCGGGACCGGGCCGGAGCGCCCGTGACAAGCGCCGCCGGTGGCCGGAGAATGAGGGCGCAAACCGCTCACGAAGGAAGTCGCGCATGCCTCCCTGCACCGGCGCCGTCCACCTGCGACGCGCCACCGAGGCCGACGCCGCGGCCATGGCGCGCATCCAGGTCCGCGCCTCCCGCGTCGCCTACCGTGGCCTGCTGCCGGACGAGTTGCTGGCCGCCATGACCGAAGCTGAGCGCGAGCGTGCCTGGCGCCGCGAGATCCCCCTGCTGCCCGAGGAGGTGCGACCGACGGTGGCGGAGGTCGAGGGACGGATCGTGGGCTTCATCGGGGCGCTGCCCAGTGCGGACTCCGACGCCCGGCGCGATTCGGAGCTGACGGTATCGGTGGATCCCGACTGCTGGGCGCACGGCGTGGGGCGCAAGCTCGTCGACCACCAGGTGCGCCTGCTGCGCCACCTCGGACGGGAGGAGGCGACGACCTGGGTGATGGCCGACGACCGGCCCGCCCGTGACTTCTCCGAGGCACTCGGCTGGAAGCCGGACGGCTCCCGGCGTACGCGCACGATCGGTCACTGGTCGACCGAAGAGGTCCGCTACCGGCTGGCCCTGCGCTAGTCGGCGTCGAGCCCTGGGTCGAGGTACGCGAAGCGCCCGCCCGCCACCGTCAGAAGGACGCGACCGCCCAGCTCGCGACCGAGCAGCGGGCTGTTCTTGCCCTTGGAGCGCAGGCCCTCCCCGCTGACCGTCCAGCCTTCGCTCCGATCCACGAGCACGACGTCGGCCCGCGCCCCGATCTCGAATCCCGTCGCCCCTCCGGCACCGGGCGCTGACCCGAGAACTCGCTCCGGCCCGACCGTCAGGGCACGCGTCGCGGTCGGCAGGTCCAGGACGCCGGCGTCCACGGCGGCGAGCAGCAGGCCGAGCGCGGTCTCGATGCCCGAGATGCCGTTTGCGGCCTCGCCGTATTCGACCGCCTTGGCCACCGCGGTGTGTGGTGCATGGTCCGTGGCGATCGCGTCCACCGTCCCGTCGCGGAGGCCGGCGGCGAGGGCCGCGGCGTCGGCCGGCGTGCGCAGTGGCGGGTTGACGCGCGTGGCGGTGTCGTAGGGCGCGGCTTCGACCGCGCTCCCGGCCCACGGCGCGGCGGCGGCGTCCCAGGCCCAGCGGCGGTCGCCGGCCACCCAGCCGTCGTGGAGCGCCAGGTGGTGCGGGGTCACGTCGCAGGTGACCGGCAGGCCGGCCGACTTCGCCAGGCGGATCAGGTCGAGCGAGTCGGCCGTCGAGACGTGCGTGAGGTGAAGCCGCGGACGCGCCCCGGTCGGAGCCGCGCGGCAGACCTCGTCGAGGATCGCCAGGGCCCGCGCCACGGCTGCCTCCTCGCCCGCACTCGGCCAGCCGCGCAGACCGAGGATCGTGGCCACGAGCCCCTCGTGCATCTCCGCACCGGCCGTCAGCAGCGGGTCCTGCGCATGCTCTACGACGACCCGATCGAGCGCGCCGGCGTAGGCCAGGGCGTTGCGGAAGAGGGCCGCATCGGCGACCGGGGAGCCGTCGTCGCTGAAGCCGGCGGCGCCCGCGTCGGCCAGCTCGCCCATGGCCGAGAGCCCCAGGCCCTGGCGGCCGGCCGAGGTCGTGCCGTAGACATCCACGCGGACCGGCGAACCGCTGGCAGCAGCCGCGGCGAGGACCTGGCGCAGGACGCCGGGGCCGTCCACCGGCGGGGTCGTGTTGGGCATCAGGCAGACGCGCGTGAAGCCGCCGTGCGCCGCCGCGGCCAGGCCTGTGGCGACCGTCTCCGCGTCCTCGTCGCCCGGCTCCCGGAAGTGCGCATGGAGGTCGGTCAGTCCGGGCAGCACGAGCAGCTCGGGCCGCGTTCGTGACGAGACACGTCCGCCGGCCCAGCGCAGGTCGGCGATGCGGCCGTCCTCGACGAGAAGCGAGCCGACGCCCTCCCGACCCGTCCACGGGTCGACCATCCAGGCGCGTTCGAGCTCCAGCCGCTCGCAGCGCTCGCCGGTGTGCGGACCGTCGAGCCCGCCGACCGCGCTACGCCTGGGCATCGACGCTCTCGGCGGGGCGGCCGCCGGTCAGGAGGTAGAGGAGCGCCATGCGCACGGCGACGCCGTTGGCGACCTGCTCGGTGATGACCGACCGGCCGCTCGTGGCCACGTCGGGCGCGATCTCCACCCCCTCGTTCATGGGGCCGGGGTGGAGGACGAGCGCCTCCGGCCGTGCGGCGCGGAGGCGTTCGGCGGTGAGCTGGTAGCGCGCGGCGTACTCGCGCAGGGAGGGCAGAAGGCCGCTGGCCATGCGCTCCTGCTGGAGGCGCAGCGTCATCACCGCGTCGGCGTCGCGCAGGGCCGCGCGGAGGTCCGTCGTCACCGTCAGGCGCCGGTCGCCGGGGAGGGCACGGGCCAACGCCTCGAAGCCGCGCAGGAGCGTGGCCGGGCCGCACAGCCAGAGATCGGCCCCTGCCGCGGTCAGGGTCCAGAGGTTCGAGCGCGCCACCCGCGAGTGGAGGATGTCGCCGAGGATGACGATCTTGCGGCCGTGCAGGTCGCCGCCCGGCAGGCGCTCGCGCAACGTGTACATGTCGAGCAGGGCCTGTGTGGGATGGGCGTGCCAGCCGTCGCCGGCGTTGACCACGTGTCCGCCGAAGATGGATGCGGCGAGGTACGGGGCACCGCTGCGGGCATGGCGCATGACGAGCACGTCCGCGCCGAGGGCCTCGATGGTGCGCACCGTGTCCACCAGCGACTCGCCCTTGGCCACCGAGCTGCTGGAGGCGGCGATGTTGACGATGTCCGCCGAGAGGTTCTTGGCCGCCACCTCGAAGGAGACCCGCGTGCGCGTGGAGGCCTCGTAGAAGATCGACGTGACCGAGACGCCGCGGAGCGTCGGCACCTTGGGGATGGGCCGGGCCAGGATGGTGGCCATGGCGTCCGTCGTGATCATGACCGTCTCGAGCTCGTCGAGCCCGAGGTCGGCGACATCGAGGAGGTGGCGATGGCGCCAGGCGGGAAGGGTGGGCGTGGTGCCGGCCGGTGCGGCGATCACGCTCGAGCGCCCTCCCGCTCGAGCCGGTCGATGTCCACACCGTCTTCGCCCCCGTCCGTCTCGGCGACGTGGACCTTGATGATCTCCTCACGCGAGGTGGGCACGTTCTTGCCGACGTGGTCGGCGCGGATGGGCAACTCGCGATGGCCGCGGTCCACGAGCACGGCGAGGCGGATGGCCACGGGCCGCCCGAAGTCCATCAGCGCGTCCATCGCCGCGCGGACGGTGCGACCGGTGTACAGCACGTCGTCGACGATGACCACGGTCAGGTCGTTGAGATCGAAGGGCAGCTCCGTGCCCTTGACGACCGGCTGCACGGCGACGAGCGAGAGGTCGTCGCGATAGAAGGTGATGTCCAGCGCACCGACCGGCGGACGCACACCCTCATGCTCGTCGATCGCGTCGGCGATCCGCCGTGCGAGGGGGACGCCGCGCCGCTGGATGCCCACGAGCGCGAGGCCGGCGGTGCCGCCGTGCTTCTCGACGATCTCGTGGCTGATGCGCACGAGCGCCCGACGCACGTCGTCGGCGGTCATGATCTGGCGCGCGGTCACGGGTCTCCTTCCCTCTCGCCGGGCTCTCCGGGCCGGTCCATGAAGGGTCCCGCAGAGGATACCAGCGCGCGACCGGGCGCGGGACTCAGAAGGCCGGTAGCGCCTCCGCGGAGTCGAGCGTGCGCAGGCGCAGCGAGCCGTTGCCAAGCTCGCCCCAGCTGGCCACCCACAGCTCCCCGTCGCCACCCGGCAGCGGGGTGACCCAGACGACGCGGTCCGCGCCCACGGCGAAGGAGCGCTGGGCGGGCGTCGGCGCGACGAGCACCTCGCCCTCGGGGTTCATGGCACTTGGGACGGAGCGGACGATCAGCGTGCCGCCCGTCTCCTCGCGCTCGACGCGCGTCCAGATGCCGTAGGCGGTCCCCGTCGTCGACCAGCGCACGACCCAGTCGCTCGTGCTGCCGCTGACCGCCCGCGGCTGGTCGAGCGCGAGCGACGCGTCCGGCGACCCGGAGGCGGACGGCGAGCCACTGGGCGAGCCGGCCGGAGCGGGTCTTTCGTCGGCGCCGCCGGCATCGCCCGGCGTCGGTTCGGGCGCGACGCTCGCGGTGGGCTCGGGGGCGGGCGGCGGCGCGTCGCTTGCGACCGGCTGATCGCCGGGGCTCGAGCCAGGCACGCCCGAGGGTGACGCGGACGGCACCGCGGCCGCCGCCGCGGCCGCGTCGTCCGCGGCCCACGGGTCGATGGCCGACCAGCCGGCGATGAGGAGGCGGCCGCCGGCCGGCAGGACCGCCTCCTCCTGGGCTTCCAGCCGCCCCTGCCAGTAGACGACCCAGTGGCGGGTCGGGTCCACGGACGGGAGCCACGCGTCGGCCAACTCGACGGCGCGCTCCTCGCCGCTGGTCGGGTCGATGACGACCGTGGTCGCCGTGAGGACCGCGGCATCGGCGTTCGCATCGTCCGCGGCCGCGACGCGACTGACGACGATCCGGTCGCCAGCCCATGAGGCGAAGGTGGAGTGATGGTCGGACGTGAGCGGCACCGCCTGTTCGTCACCGGGCCGCCAGGTGTAGACGTCCGATCCCGCGCTGCCGTCGGCCGGCATGGCGCTCAGGGCGAGGATCGTCCCGTCGGGCGACCAGGCGGCCGGCGCGCCGGTGCCGCGCATGCCGCTGAGGATGGGGTGCGCCTCGGCCGTCGCCGGCTGGCCGGGCGTGGGGGGTGGGATGATCGACGGCGCGTCGGACCCGGTCCCGGGCGTCTCGTCGGCGCCGTCGGTGGGCCTGGCGGTGGGGGTCGCGGTCGGGTCGCCGCTGGGCTCGACCACCGGCTCGGTGGCGGTGGGGGTCGGCTCGGTCGGCGTGCTCGGCGGGGCGGAGCCGTCGGGCCCCATGGTCGGCGACAGGGTCGGTTCGGGCGAGGGCGCGACGGGCAACGCGACGATCGCGAAGACCTCCCCCCCGAGCGAGTCGCGGCCGGCGATGAAGAGTTGGCCGCCGCCGCCCAGGGCGAGCTGGCGGGCCGCCACGCCACTTCCGAGCCGAACGACGGGCCGGCTGGGGGGCCCTGCGGCGCAGCTGATGCCCGGCGCCGGGCAGACCTCCGCAACGTCGGCCCGATACAGCGTCAGCTGTCCATCGGCGACGTCGAGGAAGGCGAGCTGCTGGGGCGGGATGGCGAACGGCGTGGCCGAGGCGACCTCGGGGAGGGGTCCCTGGGCGAGCGGCCCGCCGACGAGGAGCAGCACGACCAGGACGCCCACGAGGGACCCGATGGCCACGCGGAGCTGGCGGTGGGCGCCCTGGCGGTCGAGCTCGAGCGTCGGCGCCGGGAAGGGCCGGCGGCCCTCGCGGGTGACCTCATGGTCGATGGCCGCTCGCGTCCGCGCCCAGAGGTCGCGTGGCGGATCGATGGCCGACAGTGTCCGCAGCTGCTCGTGCTGGGCTGTGTAGTCCCGCTCGACGACGCGACAGGCCGGGCAGGCCGCCAGGTGCGCCTCCAGGTCCGCCGCCTCCCGCGCCGGAAGCGGTGCATCGAGCCGCTCGGCGAGGAGCTCCCGGAGGCGTGCGTGGCGGTCCGCGCTCACCGGTCGTCCTCCGCGGGCTCGGGTCGAGCCGTCCTCGCCGCATCCCGCTCGGCGGAGCGGGCGCGTTCCACGGCGAGCGCCTGGCGCAGCGACTCGCGAGCGCGAGTGAGCAGCGCGCGTGCCGCGACGTGCGAGATACCCAGGGCGGCCGCCATCTCGAGGCCGGTCAGGTCATGCAGCTCGGCCAGCAGGAGCGCGGCGCGCTGCCGCTCGGGGATGGCGGCCAGCGCGCGCTCCATCTCGCCCGAGAGCCGGCCGTGGAGGGCGATCTCCTCAGCCGAACGGGCCGAGCCGCGCGACTCGCCGGTCCAGGGCACGAAGCGCACGATCTTGCGGCGGCGCAGCTCGTCGAGGGCGGTGCGGTTGGCGATCTGGTAGAGCCAGGCGCGCGCACGGGCCGGTTCCTCGAGCGAGTCGAAGGCGCGATAGGCCTTCACGAATGTGTCCTGCGCCAGGTCGGCGGCCAGCTCGTCGTCGCGCACCATGCGCGCCAGGTACGAGTAGATCTCGCCGCCATGGAGCCGGAACAGCTCCTCGACGACGGCCCGCGCGGTCGCCCGGTCCCGGGTCATGTCCGCCTGCCCCCGCAGGGCGACGCTTCGTGCGAGCAACGGTCCTCCCGTCGGCGATGGTCGGCGCCCAGGATCGGGCCGCTCGACCGGAGGTCGCATGGATCGGGTGCGCGCTCCAATGGCCTGTGACGGGCGGGGGAGTGGCGCTGTGACGCCGTTGACACGGGCACGCTCTCCCTCAGCGCCGCGGCGCGTCCCAGCTGGCCGCCGGCTCGTGCAGGCCGGCCGCTTGCAGGAGCACCTCGACTGCCGCCTCCGGGCTGACCGGGTTGACCGGCAGCCCGGTGCCCAGCTCCAGGCCGGCGATCTCGCGCAGGCGCGGGTGGATCTCCCAGTGCCAGTGATAGGTGTCGTCCACGCGTTCCCGCAGTGGCGCCGTGTGCAGCACGAGGTTGTAGGGCGGTCCGTCGAGCGCGTCGAGCAGTCGCAGCACCTTCTGCAACGTCTCGGCGGCGCTCGTCAGCTGGGCATCCGTGGCGCCTCCGAAATCGGCCTCGTGGTGGCGGGGCACGACCCAGATCTCGAACGGCGAGCGCGAGGCGTACGGTGCGAAGGCGACGCTCGCGGCATCCTCGAAGACGAGCCGCTCGCGGCCGGCCACCTCGTCCCTCACCAGGCGGCAGAACGGACAGACGCCCTCGCGGATGAGGTAGCGCGCGGCGCCGCCCAGCTCCTCCCCGATGCGGTGCGGGATCTGCGGCAGGTCGTACGTGTCGAAGCAGAGGTGGTTGGTGAGCGCGCCGGCCTGCCGCCCGTGGTTCTGCACGACCTGGAAGTACTCGGTCTGGCCGGCCGCGCGGGCGGCCACGATGGCGTCGCGGGCGCCCCGCAGCATCTCCACGACGATGGCCGCGGACTCGTGGGCGAGGGGGCCGTGGTGCTCGGGCGGGGCGACGATCGTGCCCCAGGAGCCGACATCGGCGACGAGGCCGAGGCCCGGCTGGCGCGCGTCGATCCCGGCCTCGCGGGCGTCCTTCTCCGTGCCCGCGACGGTGAAGGCGTTGGGCTTGAGGAGCCGGTGACGGACGCCGCCCCCCGGTGGCTCGACGCAGTTGCGGCACGTCTCCCTGTCCCGGACCGGCTCAGCGGCCCGCGTGAACCGCCAGCGCTGGAAGTCGCGGTCCACGACCACGGCCACCCACCAGCCGGTGATGGCGTCCCGACGCAGCTCGAACATGCCGCCGGCCATCCGTTCAGGCCTCCGAGCCGACGAGGATGGGAGCGCTCGCGGCCTCGAGCGCACGGGCCAGCGCCGGGGCGAAGCGCTCGGCGGCGTCGAGCACGCTCGCGGTCGTCGGGGCCTCGACGGGCCAGTGGGCCTCGCGGGCGATCGAGGTGACCTCGGCCTCGGGCAAGCCGCACGGGTCGATCAGCTCGAAGTCGGCCAGGCGCGTGGTGACGTTGAGGGCGATGCCGTGGTAGGTCACGCCCCGCTCGACGCGGATCCCCAGCGCGCCGATCTTGCGCGGCGCCGGGCCCTCCGGGTCGACCCAGCAGCCCGGGACTCCCTCGCGCCGCCCGGCCATGACCCCGTAGGTGGCGCACGTGTCGGCCATGGCCGCCTCCAGGGAGCGCACGAACGGCCGCAAGAGGATGCCCCGGTCGGCGAGGCGGACGATGGGGTAGGCCACGAGCTGGCCCGGTCCGTGGTAGGTCACCTCCCCGCCGCGCTCCACGCGGATCAGCTCGATGCCGCGGGCGGCGAGCTCCTCGGGCGTGGCCCGGACGTGGGCCGGGTCGGACTGGCGGCCGAGCGTGAGCACCGGCGGGTGCTCGAGCAGCAGGAGCATGTCGGGGACCTCGCCCGCGGCCCGCGCGGCGACCAGGGCGTGCTGGCGCTCCCAGGCCGCCCGGTAATCGATCCGCCCCAGCCACTCGACCGCGAGGTCCACGCGGTCACGATACCAGCGTCCGGTTCGCGGGCGGTCCACGCCCGATGTCGCGCTCCAGACCGGCGGTGCAGCGCTCGCCGCGCGGGCTAGGGCGTCGGTGCCGGCGTCGGTGTCGCGGCCGGCTCAGAGGCCACCGCAGTGGGCGTCGGCGTCGGTGCCGGCGGCGGTGTGGGTCCCGACGCGTCTGTCGGCCCCGGAGTGGCGCTCGGCTTCGGGGTCGGCTGCGGCGTGGGGTTCGGGCGGCAGCCGCCGACACCGCCTGTCGTGGCCTTGCCCGGCAGCGGCGCCGGGGCCTTCAGGTCGTCTGGCGGGAGGGTGCCGGGCTCCGTGAAGAGGCGGGCGGCCAGCGCGCGGATGGCCTCGAGGTCCGGGATCTGGATGGAGCCGCGCCCGTCGAAGCCGCTGCCGACCAGTGGGTGGTCGATGACCGCCCGATACGTCTGCTCGCGACCGACCCGGCTGACCCAGACGACGAGATCCGGCACCATGCTGCGGGGGATGTCGGTCTGCACGGCCCGGCTGAGCGCCTGCAGCAGCCCGATCGGATCGTCGAGGAAACGACCCTTGACGACGGCCTCTCGGACGCCGGAGAGGACCTCCTGCTGGCGGGCCGCGCGCGTGAAGTCCGACTCGCCGGTCGGATGGCGAACGCGGGCGTAGGCCAGCGCCCCGCTGCCATCGAGGTGGTGTGGCCCCTTCGTGATGGAGAACCCGTGCGCGTAGCCGTACTCGTGGTAGCTGGCGTCGCAGAAGCCGCGGGCCACGTTGACGTCGATGCCGCCGAGCTTGTCGATGACGTAGACGAAGCCGCCCAGCGAAACCTGGGCGTAGTAGTCGATCTTCACCCCGAGCAGCTCGCCGAGGGCCGCCATCAGCACGTCCTGGCCCTCGCCGCTTGAGCCGGGGAACTGTGTCGGGTTGTGGCGCGCGTACGAGACGAGCGAGTTGATCTTCTCGGGGAACGTGCCGCCGCCGGGCAGCGGCACGTCCACCGTGTCGCGCGGCACCGAGACGAGCGAAACGGTGCCCGCGACCGGGTCGAGCGAGGCAACCACCATCGTGTCGGTCAGGAAGGTCCGGCGGCCCACGCCCGCGTCCACGCCGATGACGAGGACGGTGATGCGCTGGGGGCCGGGGCTGGGCGACGGCGACGCGCCTGCCGGCGGGGTGAGGTTCGGGGCAGCGGTGCCCCCGGGGCTCGGGCTCGGCGAGGGCGGGACCCACGCGCCCGACGGCACGCCATCGCCGACGAAGACCGCGTCGGTCGTTTCCCGCACGGCGTTCGTCACCGCCAGCGCCCAGCCCTGCGGCGCCACGATGAATGCCACGAGCAGCCCGATGGGAAGCAGGTCGCGCCGCCTCGGGTGCGGCAGGCGCGGGTCGAGGACGCTGGAGGCCATCGCCGCCAGGCGCCAGGCGATGAGTGCGGCCTGGACGCCGAGCAGCGCCCAGAGGACCTGGGGCTCGACGAACGAGGCGGCGAAGCGCACGGGGCCGAGGGCTACCACGGCGACCGCGACGCCGACCACGAGGGCCACGACGGGCAGACCGAAGAGGGCCGCCAGCCGCCGCCGTCCGGCCACGAGGTGGCCCAGGCCGGGGATCACGGACGAGAGGACGGCCGCGATCCAGCGCCGCCGGGGCTTCAGGGGAGCGGGGATCGGGGCGGCAGCCTCGTCAGGCGTGTCGCCGCCGGGTGTGTCGATCACGGGCGCGAAGGGTAGCAGAGTGACCCGACCGGGGCCTCCGTGCGCGGCCCTAGTGCCGTCCGAGTCGCGGGTCCAGCCAGTCGCGCAGGCCGTCGCCGAGCAGGTTGAAGGCCACCACCGTGAACGCCAGGGCCAGGCCCGGGAAGGTCGGGAACCACCAGGCGTCGCGCAGGTAGCCGCGGGCGTCGGTCAGCATGGCCCCCCACTCGGGGGTCGGTGGCTGGGCGCCGAGGCCCAGGAAGCTCAGGGCGGACGTGGACAGGATGACGTAGCCCACGTCGAGCGACATCTGCACGATCACGAAGGGCAGCACGTTAGGGATGAGGTGCACGCGGACGACCCGGCTCGCGCGCGCGCCGGCGACGCGAGCGGCGAGGACGAACTCGCGCTCCCGCAGCGAGAGCACCTGGCCGCGCACGAGGCGCGCGTACCAGGGCCAGAAGACCGTGGCCAGGGCGAGGATCGTCGTGCTCAGGTCCGCCCCCAGCGTGGCCGCGATGGCCGCCGCGAGGATGAGCGCCGGGAAGGCCAGGAAGAGGTCGGTGACGCGCATGATCGCCTCGTCCACGAGGCCGCCCACGAGCCCGGCGACGGCGCCCAGGGTGGTCCCCACGACGACCGAGATGGAGAGCACGATCGTCGCCACCTGGAGCGAGATCCGGGCGCCCGCCAGGACCCGGCTGAGGAGGTCGCGCCCGTAGTCGTCCGTGCCGAAGAGGTGGATGGACGAGGGTGGCTTCAGCCGATCCAGCAGCGTGATCGCGTTGGGCGGGAACGGGGCCAGGATCTCGCCGAACACGGCGGCCAGCACGACCAGGCCCACCAGGGCGACGGCCAGCAGGTTCAGCCGTGAAACGCCGACGAAGCGGCGGGCGCCCGCGAACCGGCGCGCGAGGCCGACCCCGGGCCGTCCGAAGGAGCGAGCGAGGGGCTCGATCACGAGTAGCGGATCCTGGGGTCCAGGTAGAGGTAGCCGATGTCCACCACGAGGTTGATGGCCACGTAGATCACCGCGCCCACGACGGTGACGCCCATGATCGCGCTGTAATCCGAGGCGCGGATGGCGTCGTAGGCGTAGCGGCCGATGCCCGGCCAGGCGAAGATCGTCTCGACCAGGAAGACGCCGCCGGCCAATAGGGCCGCCTCCAGCCCCAGCACGGTCACGGCCGGCAGGAGCGCATTGCGCAGCGCGTGGCGGACCACGACCCGCCGGCGCGCCAGGCCCTTGGCCTCGGCGGTCCGGATGTAGTCCTCACCGATCACCTCGAGCATGCTCGTGCGCACGATGCGCGCCATGAGGCCGACCTCGGCCAGGGCGAGCGTGAAGACGGGCATGACGAGGTGGCGCACGGAGGCCACGAAGGTCTCGGGCTGGCCGGCCAGCAGGCTGTCGATGGTCATGAAGCCAGTCACCTGCGGCGGCGGCGCCATACCCGTGTCCAGGCGCCCGCCGAAGGGCAGCCAGCCCAGGCGCGAATAGACCACGAGCTGGAGCAGCATGGCCAGCCAGAAGGCCGGCATCGAGAGGCTGGCCACGGCGATCAGCCGCGCCGCCGCGTCCGAGCGCGAACCGCGCCGCAGCGCCGCGAAGACGCCCAGAGCGATGCCCGCGCTCGAGCCCACGAGCAGAGCGAACACGGACAACTCTGCGGTCGCCGGGAGGAACGCGCGGATGTCCTCGGCCACCGGTCGCCGCGTCACGAAGGAGGTGCCCAGATCGCCGCGCAGCAGGTCGGCCATGTAGTGCCCGTACTGCACGACGAGCGGCTGGTCCAGGCCATAGAGCGCGCGCACGTTGGCGATCGCCGCGGCGTTGGCGTGCGCCCCGGCGATGAGCCGGGCGGGGTCACCCGGCGCGACGCGTGCCAGGAAGAACGTGATGAGCGTGACGCCCCACAGGACGAAGACGACGAAGATCAGGCGGCGCGCGAGCAGCCGCCTCATCGGGGGTCGGTCCCTTCGACGCTATTCCCGGGAGAGCGCGTAGTAGTCCCAGGTCAGAATGTAGAGCGGGTTGAACACCTGGCCTGCGATGTCGCTGCGGAAGTACGTCTCGTCGAGCTGCTGCCCGACGGGGATCCAGGCGGGGTCCTGGCGGACCAGGATGTCCTGGGCCTCCTTGAACATCGCCGCCAGCTTCGTCGCGTCGGTCTCGGTGAAGCCGGCGTCGATGATCTCGTCGACCCGCGAGTTCTTGTAGTAGCCGCTGTTGTAGCAGGGGCAGGCGTCCGGCGCGGCGCCGCTGTGGAAGAGGATCCAGGAGAAGTTGGACGGGTCGTTGTAGTCCGGCCACCAGCCCCAGTAGTACATGTTCGCCCGTTCCTCCACCGGCCGGTCGGTGGTCAGGTCGGCGTTCATGGCGGAGAACTCCTTCTCCACGATCTTCAGCTTCAGGCCGACTTTGGCCAGCTGGTCCTGCATGACGAGCCCGGCCTCCTTGCCGAAGCCGGTGTAGTACTCGTACGTCAGCTCCGTGCCCGGCGCGACGCCTGCCGCATCGAGCAGCTGCTGGGCCTTGGGGATGTCGGTCGGGTACATGAACACGCCTGGGTCCTGGGTCAGCAGCAGGTCGGGGAAGACGCCGTTGGCGCGCTCCAGGGTGCCCTTCTGGACGGTGTTCAGGAAGTCGTCATAGGGGAAGAGATAGTTCATGGCCTGGCGTGCCTCGGGCTTTGCCAGCGGGCCATAGGCGCCCAGGATGATGTAGGTCAGGTCAAGGTTCTTGAAGTCGCCCACGAAGAAGCGGGGGTCCGCCCGCACGGCCGCGGTGTCCTCCGGCGTGCCCGCGTAGGCGATGTCGACCTCACCCGACTCGAGCAGCTGCCGGCGGGTGGACGCTTCCGGGATGGAGCGGATGATGATCTTCTTGAAGTGCGCCCCGTCCCAGCCGCGCCAGTAGTTCGGGTTCTGGACGAGGACGACCTGGTCGCCGGGGGCGAGCGTCTCCATGACATACGGGCCCGTCCCCACGGCATGGCCCAGCAGCCACTCGTGGCCCTGGTCCGCGTCCCCCGTGGAGTGCTCGCGGAGGACCCTGGGGCTGACGACGCCGGTGCCGAATAGCGCCGCCATGACAACGTCGAAGTGGGGCGTCGGTGCCCCGATGTCGAAGCGGACGGTCAGCGGATCGACGACGACGATCTGCTTGGCGGGATCGGTGATGAACGCGCCGAGGATGAAGTTCGTCCCAAGGGCGAGGCCGATGGTGCGCACATAGTTGTCCTTGACCGCCTGGGCGTCGAAGGGCTCTCCGTCGCTGAAGGTGACGCCGGGATGGAGATGGAACGTCCAGCTGCTCTTGTCGGCGTTGGCCTCCCAGCTGTCGGCCAGCAGCGGCTCGACCTCGCTGGCGCTGTCGCCCTTGAGGCGCACGAGCGACTCGTAGATGCCGCGCCAGATCAGCGCCTCACTCTGGAGGTAGGCACTGGCCGGATCGAAGTCGGCGTTGAAGGCGTCCACGGCCACGACGAGGGTGTCCGTGTCACGGCCCAGCGGCGCGACGGCCGGCGTCGGGGTGGGACCGGGAGTGCCGCCACCCGGCGTCGGGCTGGCGGTCGGCGGCGGCTCGCCGGTCCCGCAGGCCGAGACGATGAAGAGTGCGCTCACCAGGAGCGCCGGCCAACGTCGCTGCATGAAGCGGCTCCCTCTCGCTCGGCCGATCGATGGTCCTCGCGACGCCCGCCGGGGACGCGTCCCGGTTCGGTCGGCTACCTCCTAGGACGCGGGCTGGCGTCCACAGTACAACGCCGCGGGAGTGTGGAGAAGCCATGCCCGACCCATGAGGACCATCGCCCGCCAGTACCATCGAGCAACTATCCACGCGCTACGCGCACCGTACCGTTCCGACCATGACCGACATGGCACGCTCATCGGATGGGCAAGGCCCGGTGCCGCCCGCACCGGTCCGCAAGAAGAAGCGCGGCTGCTTCGCCTCGGGCTGCCTCATGATCTTCGGCGCGCTCCTCATCGTCACCGTGGTCGTGGGGGGCCTCCTCCTGCGCATCCCCCAGCAGCTCGGGATCCTGCCCTCGGGCGAGAAGCTGCTGCAGGGGACGCCCGATCGCGCGGCCGCCGCCGCGATCCTCGACCAGGTCGCGGCCGCCGGAGTGGACACGACCGGCCTCTCGCTCTACGTCTTTCCCGTGGAGGGCCAGGACGGCACCCTCGCCTACGCGGTGCTCGACACCTCGGCCGGTTTCCACTTCTCGACCGGCACGGACGCCAACCCCTTGCCCGACCTGTTCGGCAAGCTCGCCAGCGGATCGACGGTGGATGAGGCGAACATCGAGCAGGTGGCCATCGCGTACCGCGACGAGAGCGGCCGCACCCTCGGGGTCCTGACCGCACCGACCGGCGTCATCCGCCAGTTCGTGGCGGGCGAGATCGACGAGGAGGCCTTCAGTAAGCAGCTCCACGGGGACGTGGACCTGGGAGCTGTGCTCGACGCGGTGAAGGCGCCATGAGGCGGCGCCGGATCGTCGCGTTCCTGCTCCTCGCGGCGCTGGGGCTCGGCGCGTGCAGCGCCGATGACCGGCAGCTGGCGCAGGCGTTCATCCAGCAGTGGGCGATCGATCATGCCGGCGAGATCACGATGCACAAGCTGGGCCTGAGCGACGGCGACAGCTACGTGGACGCCGCGGTCGACGCGGCGGATGTGGTGATGAAGTTCCAGAAGGCCGAGGACCTCATGGCGAAGGGCCGCAGGAACTCGGACCCGAAGTCCATGGACTCCGCGATGAAGCTGCGGCCCAACGACTGGACGTACGAGCTGTCCCGGTCGCACCTGGCGCTCCAGCTCGGCGACATGGATACCTATTGGGGAAACTGGGACCGGGTCGGGATCGACTTCCCGCTGGGCACCCCGTGGCAGAAGGTCGACAAGCAGTCGTACGCGGAGCTGCTGGCGGTCCACAAGCGCCTGGACACAGGTCCCGGCAGCGTCACCGGCTACAAGAGCTACAAGCAGTGCCGCGCGCTGTACGACGCTCTCGCTGTCTCGAGCGGGAACCTCGCCGGCAACCCCGAGTCCACCGAGGCCAAGAGCTGGCGCCAGCGCGAGGCCGACTGCGACCAGCTGCCCCACTGATCAGGCAGGCCCTGACAGTTTCATGGAGCATCCATGACCGTCAGATTGACCGTGTGGCGGCCCTGCTAGAATCGGCCCGCTCCGAGCGGGAGTAACTCAGCTGGCAGAGTGTCTGCTTCCCAAGCAGAATGTCGCGGGTTCGAATCCCGTCTCCCGCTCCACCTTCCCCGCCCCGACTCCAACTCGAACGACGTCCTCTCAGCGACGGGCGGCTGATTGTCGGAGTACCGCCGCGGCGAGCCCGGGAAGATCAGACCCTCGATCGGGTAGGTGTGATCGACCTCGAGGTCTGAACGCGGCGTCCTACGACGCCAGGTCCCGCCGGACGGCGTCGATCACGGTCTCCAGGTCGGTCGAGGCGGCTGCCTCCCGCACGGCCGTCAGGGCCTCCGGGGCGAGCCGAGCCTCGATCGCGTCGAAGGTGGGCTGGGCGACCATCCGGTAGGCCGTGGGCATGCCGCGGTGCTCGAGCGACGTGATCAGCAGCTCCGCCGCCCTCGCGTCGTCGCCTTGCCGGGCCAGTAGCACGCCGACCCCGCTCAGGGCATGGAGGGCCAGCATCTGGGCCTGGCCCCGCTCGGCCAGCTCGAGTGCCTGGCCGAGATCCCGGCGGGCGGCCTCTGCATCGCCCAGCGCCGCGGCCGCGAACCCCAGCCGGCAGAGCGCCGAGATGACGCCCCAGCGGTGGTTCACGCTGCTGAACGCCTCGTAGCCGGCGCGGCCGAGCCGGAGGGCCTCCGGGTAATCGCCCAGGCAGTAGGCGCTCATGCTCGATCGGCTGAACGTGTAGCCGGTCCCGCCCACGTCGCCGACGCTGGTGAACAGCTCCTGGGCCCGGAGGTGAAGGCGCATCGCCGCCTGGAAGTCACCCTCGGCATCAGCGAGCAGCCCGAGCTTGCTGAGGAGGTACGCACGCATGAGCGGGTTGCCCGACGCCTCGGCCGTGGCGTGGCCAGCCTCGAAGGCCGCCCGGGCGCCGACGAGGTCGTCGAGCAGCAGCAGCGACCACCCCAGCCAGGACTGCGACGCCCCATACCCGAGCGGATCGTCCCTCGCCCGAAATACCTCGGCGGCCTCTACCAGGCAGGTCGCGGCCGCGGGGTAGTCGTCGCGATGGCAGGCGAACGTCCCGAGCGCGAGGAGGCACGCGCCGAGCTCGGCCGTGAGCCCCGCCTCCCGGACCTGCGGCAGGCATTCGCGGGCGAGGCGCTCGTGGCGCTCGTCGTAGCCGAGCCAGGCCGCGAATCCCGCACGGAAGACGCGGGCGCTCAGGCGCTTGTGGCCGCTCGTGCCGCCCTGCTCCTGGGTGGCGACGATGCGCTCGAACGTCTCGCCGCCCTCGTACATGCTGTGCATGAAGAAGAAGACCCACAGGGCCGCGAAGCCCTCCCTCGCCGCATCGTCGCCCCAGTTGACGGCAGCCCACTCCGCGGCGGCCCGGAGGTCCGCGAGGTCGAGGCGCAACTCGTCGCGGGCCTCGGCCATCGTGGGACCGAGCAGGTGCGCCTGACGCGACCGCAGTCGGCCGAGGTGGTACGCGGCGTGGTCCTCGAACGCCTGACGCTGCCTCCTGGGGTCCTCGGCCAGCTGCTGGGCGGCGTACTGGCGCAGGAACTCGTGGAGCTCGAAGCGGCCCAGCTCCAGCCGTCGCACCAGCGACTTCCCGACGAGGTCGGAGAGCGCCCGCAGGTCCGCTCCGGCCACCGCCGCGGCGGCGTCGCGGGTGAAGCTGCCGCGGAAGACCGACAGCCGCTCGAAGACCTCGCGCTGCTGCTCGGTGAGCAGGCGCCACGAGTGATCGCAGGCTGCCCGCAGGCTCCGATGTCGCTCGGGGACGTCTCGGGCGGTCGTCGACAGGAAGCCGAGGCTGCGCTCGATCTCGTCGGCGATCTCCGCGCAGGGGAGCATGGAGGTCCAGGCGGCTGCGAGCTCGATCCCCAGCGGCATGCCCTCGACCAGTCGGCAGATGCGGGCCACCTGCGGTCGCACCTCCTCGGTGAGGGCGAACGAGGCATCGGCCTGGCGGGCCCGCTCGACGAAGAGCCGGACGGCGCCGCCGTCCCGGCCACCGTGACGGCCGTCGATGCCATCGTCGAGCCCGCCGGCCCGGGCCTCCTCGCGACCCGGTCCGACGCCGTTGCCCGAGACCTCGAGCCCCTCGACGTCGAAGACCCATTCGCTCTGGATACGGAGGCGCTCGCGCGAGGTGACCAGCATCGCCACGCCGGGCGCCTCCTCGGCGACCTCGGTGAGGAGCTTCGAGCCCTCGACGAGGTGCTCGAAGTTGTCCAGGACGAGGAGCGTCGTCCGCTGGCGCAGGAAATCCAGGAGCTGTTCCCGGGCCGCGAAGCCGCTGTGCGCCGTATCGACCTCGAACTGGAGCGACTCGGCCACCGCCGCGGGCAGGAGGTCGGGCGAGGCCACCGCGGCCAGGGGGATGAAGTGGACCCCGTGCTGGTATCGATCCAGCCGGCGCGCGGCCACTTCGAGAGCCAGGCGCGTCTTGCCGACCCCGCCCGGGCCGACCAGCGTGAGCAGGCGGCAGACCGGGTCGTCCAGGAAACGGTCGATCGAGGCCAGCTCCTCCGTCCGGCCGACGAACGAGGTGCGTGCGGCGGGGAGGTTGGAACTCCCGGCGTCGAGCGTCTTGAGCGGCGGGAACTCGGACGGCAGGCCGTCGATCTCGAGCTGGAAGATCCGCTCCGGAGCGCTCAGGTCCTTGAGCCTGTGCGGTCCGAGGTCCCGGACATCCACCTCCACGAGGGCCCGCGTGGCCTGGGACAGGAGGACCTGGCCGCCGTGGCCGACGGCGGCGATGCGGGCGGCCCGGTGGACATCGAGCCCGACATAGCCCTCCTCGGTGAGCCGCGGCTCGCCCGTGTGGAGCCCCATCCGGACCTTGATCGGGCCGCCGGCCAGCGCCCGCTGAGCGTCCACGGCAGCGCCGACCGCGTCGGAGGCCCGGGCGAAAGCGACGAAGAAGGCATCGCCCTGGGTGTCGACCTCGGCCCCGGCGTGAGCGGCGAGGGCACGCCGGACGATCCGGCGGTGCTCGCCCAGGGCCTCCGCGTATGCGTCGCCGACCTGGCGCAACAGCCTCGTCGAACCCTCGACGTCGGTGAACAGGAGGGTGACCACACCGGTCGGCAGCAGGCTGATCATTGCTGACCACGATGATGGGTCGAGTGTGGCGCCCTGTCTATCGGACATCGTCGCTGCAGGGGAGGAGCGAGAGGGGTTCGACGCGGAGATCGGCCGACTGCGCGAGGAACTCGACGAGGGAGCCCTTGGGTCCGCATGGGCGGGACGCCAGATGACGGCAGATGAGGCCGTGAGGTTCGCTCTCTCCGAATAGACCCGGCGATCGGGTTTGTCGCGACACCATAACTATCACCGATTCGCTCGCCGCTTCACGCTCACGCTACAACGCTCACGAGGTCAGGACTTCCCAAGCAGAATGTCGCGGGTTCGGATCCCGTCTCCCGCTCCAAGTCCTTCCCACGTTCGGCGCGACACCCTGATTCCACGACGATCGCATTGTCGGTCCAATCTGATCAGCCTGAGCGCGGTTGACCTCGCCCGACCGCGAGTCTATCTTGGGCCGATCCAACCGCCGTGATCACGATGGAGGGGCGCTCGAGCTCGATGGAGCGTGACGATCCCGCCTACGGGGGCCAGAGCGAGTACACCCCGCTCTTCCTCAAGATCTACGACCCCCTGGTCCTCGGTGTCTTCACCCGGGTCGTCTGGCGGTGCCCGACGACCCTATTGGTGGAGCGATACCGGCGACACGTCCGCCCCCTGCACCTGGACGTCGGTCCGGGCACGGGCTACTTCCTGGAGCGAGCCGGCCTTCCCGATGGCAGCCCTGTCACGGTCCTCGACCCGAATACGAACGTCCTCGATCATGCCGCCCGGCGCCTGCAGCGCCTCGACATCACCGCCATCGAGGCGGACGTCTGCAAGCCGCTGCCCGTCGATGGACCGTTCGACTCCGCCGCGCTGAACGGCGTGATCCACTGCTTGCCCGGACCGCTCTCGCGCAAGGCCGCGGCCGTGGCCAACGTGGCGGCCGTTCTGGCACCGACAGGCGTCCTCTTCGGCGCATCGATCCTCGGGACCTCTGGGCGACATACCTGGTTGTCACGGAGCGCGCTCTACGCCAACAACCGGCGGGGCATCTTCGACAACCTCGGGGACACCCAACAGGGGCTCGGCGAGATCCTCGAGGCATCGTTCGAACGGGTGGAGCTCGAGACTGTCGGCTCCGTCGCGATCTTCGCGGCCACGAATCCGCGCACGAACTCGTCGATTGTCACGACACCATAACTACGCCCGATTCACTCGTCCCTCCACGCTCGCGGTACAACGCTCATGAGCTCAGGACTTCCCAAGCAGAATGTCGCGGGTTCGAATCCCGTATCCCGCTCCAGCGTCCCCCCCTTGGCCGTACAGCCCGGAAACGGGCAGTCACCCAGCGTGCTCGTGTCCCCGCGATCCGGGCCGACCGTCGCTGTGGATGAGGATCCCGCCCGGCCGCAGCAGGCGGCGCTCCTGGCGGTGGATCTCGCGACGAATGCGTTCGGTGGCAGACCCGTGCGCGGAACGAAACTCGGGGGAGCCGAAGAGCCGGCTCTCGTGGATGGCCTCGAACGATCCGGTCGCGAGGAAGTCGAGGGCGCCGGGGACACCCACGTCGACCCGATGATGCTCGAACGCTTCGTCGGCGATGTCTCCGATGTCGAGCCCGACCGGGTGCGCCCCGAGCTCCAGGAGCAGCCGGCACATCCACGGCTCGAACTCAGAGGTCTGTCGGCCCGTGACTGGCGACCGGCTCGAGCTCGACCCGCAGGCGATATCGAGGACCGTCTGTCCGCGGATCGCCGAGAGGGGGCCGAAGGCGTCCATCAGGCGGCTTACGAACTCCGTCATGATCGCTGCGAGGTTCGGCTCTGCCACGATCTTCGAGGCGAGACGATGCCGGAGGTCGAGCTCGCGGAGCGCGCGCCCCAGTAGCTCTCGGTCGGAGGGTGTCCGCCCGAGAGCGGTCAAGCGTCGAAGAGCGTCAGGCGCCGTCGCGGAAGCCCCGGCGTCGTCGGAGCGGGCCGTGGGCGAGGCGAGCGCCTTGTGCCTGGGACGAGCTGAAGCCGTCCATCGTCATCTCCTCCGGGAGGCTCTGCCTACGCCCCGAGGTCCTCCGCGTCGCCGTACGCCCAGACGTCGAGGGCGTCGAGGTCGATCGCGTCGATCCCGTTGGTCGCGAGGGCCCCCGCGATCTGCGCCCGATGCTCGGTCGCGTGGTGGATCGCCTGGCCGAGGATCGTCGATAGCGCCCGGAGGACCGTCCCGCGGTAGTCGTACTCGGCCGGCCCGTCCGGCACGGCGGCTTGAGCGCGGATCCGGGCGTCGAAGGCGGCGCAGCGGGTGGCAAGCTC